>JACIWF010000159.1 GCA_014361095.1 Hadesarchaea archaeon
CGTCTACGCGTGATCGGAGAGGAAATCCATGATGAGCGAGTTGATGATTTTTCCCTGCTTGAGCAAAATCAGGGCGTCATTAACCGTCTCCAACTCAAACACCCTGACCTCGGGCCTTATCGGTATCTCGGCCGCCAGGGGCAGAAACTCCAGCGCGTCTCTCCTGGTCACATTGGCAACGCTTTTCAGCTCCTTCTCCCACCAGAGATGTTCGGCATAGTTCAGCTCAGGAATGGGGTTAGTTTTTCTGATCGCGTTAATCACCACCCGGCCTCCCTTCTGTAGATTTCTCAGCGCCTCCCTGACCGGCTCCCCCACGGGAGTAAAATCAATGGCGCAGTCAAGCTTGGCCGGCGGTGTGTCTCCAGTAGCTCCAACCCAGTCAGCCCCCAGTTTTCGAGCCAGATCCTGGTGATCCGTCTGGCCCGGCCTGGTGAAGACAAAAACCTTTGAGCGAGGGTAAAGATGCTTGACCACCTGGATGACAATGTGGGCTGAGGCGCCGAACCCATAAAGGCCCAGAACCTTTCCATCCGTCATTCCTGACAGCCTTAAGGCCCTGTAGCCGATGACGCCGGCGCAGAGCAGCGGTGCCGCTTCGAGGTCGCTAAATTGCTCCGGAATTGGGTAGACGAAATCCTCCGAGACTACCGTATACTGGGCATAGCCGCCGCCGACATCCTTGCCCGTCCATCTTGCCTCGGCACACAGATTTTCAGCACCGGCGAGGCAGAAATGACATCGGCCGCAGGCCCAGTTGATCCAGGCAACTCCAACCCGGTCGCCTATGTTAAATTTGGAGGCCTGGGGCCCAAGTCTTTCCACCCTACCAACAATCTGGTGTCCGGGAACCATAGGGAACTTTGCCGGTGGCACCCTGCCTTCAATCTCATCCAGCTCGGTGTGGCAGATTCCGCAGGCTGACACACGGATCAGCACCTGATTGTTTACGGGGGCGGGCTGGGGCAGGTCCACCAGTTCCAGCGGCCTCTCTTCGACGGGGGCAATCCTCGTGATTACCGCTGCTTTCATCGGCTCACCCAGTTCTGTTATAAAATGCTCTTCCACCATCTAAAATATTTGGCTTAAGAATTTTGGGTGCAGATATTTTTGCACACGTATGTATTTATAAACAACATACTCCACATCGCTTTATGGTGGGACAGT
>JACIWF010000160.1 GCA_014361095.1 Hadesarchaea archaeon
TCAGGCACCCCCAGTTTCAGTAGTACCCTGACCTTTTCAACAACTCCTGAGGCAACTGTCGGGTCATTCACCTACCAGGTGAAGGGAATCAGCGGGAGCACCGTCCGCACCACCAATGTCTCGATAACGGTCACGGAGCTGGCGCCCCCGGCCGCTCCAATGCTGCTGTCACCCGACGACGGGGTGGTGCTCGACACCGTTACCCCGACGTTTGAATGGGCTGATGTCGTTGCCTCGAGCTACAATCTGGAGATAGCCACTGACAGGGAGTTCACCCATGTCATTCTCACCAAGATAACCATAGAGCCAACCGCGACCTTGTCCCAGTATGAGGCGCTCTCCTACGGGACGATTTACTACTGGAGGGTGAGAGGGGCGAATGCTGCAGGAGTGGGAGAATGGTCAGCGGTCAGGTCTTTCATCGCTAAAGTCGCTGCCCCGAAGGTGCTCGGATTGCAGATTGGTGAGGGAACTCGGTACGTGAACACGGCTAATGTACAGCTGTCGATAAATGCGGTTAACGCCGTCCAAGTTTCCTTTTCTACCGATGGTATCGCCTGGAGCGAGTGGGAGGAATTTCGGCCCACAATGTTAGTTGAGTTGCAGCCACCGGACGGCCCCAAGAGCATTTATGTTCGTGTCAGGGATGCCGCCGGTGATGTAGGACAATCGGTTTCGGCTTCGGTGATACTGGATCGAACTCCGCCCGACACCAAGCACTTTATCTCAGGTGACGTGGAAAAGGACGGTTACCTAGGCGCGGTTGTGGTCAATCTCGTTGCTGAGGATCTCACTTCCGGTGTCTCGGAGACGAAATACCGGATTGACAACGGTGGCTGGAACGCGGGGGATGTCTTTGTCATAGTCCAAGAGGGGAAGCACAGAGTAGAATATTATTCCACAGACCGGGCCGGAAATATTGAGCCCACTAGGTCGTTTGAGATTATCATCTATACTCCGGAAGCCCCGCTACCGGTTATTCTGCAGTACTGGTGGGCGGTTTTGGGGACAGCCTCAGCCGTGGCCGTGGTTGCGATCTTGGTTCACCGGAGGCTGAGGATAGCGAGCCGGCTCAAACAGATCAGGAAGGAGAAGGCGGAG
>JACIWF010000161.1 GCA_014361095.1 Hadesarchaea archaeon
AGCTTCGAATCCATCTTTTTTCATTTATAAACGGCCTTAGCCAAAATTGATAACGGTGTTGATGCCGGAAAAGTGGGACGTTGTTGTCGCAGGGGGAGGAACCGCTGGTCTGTCTGCGGCCAGGTCTGCTTCTGCTGAGGGCGGCAAGGTGCTCCTGCTTGAAATGAGTGCCCAGATTGGGTCCACGGGCCAGCTTGGTAACGTGATTTCATCAGATTTTAAGATTTTAGGTAAAAGACCGGTTGTTCGTCTCTTCAGGGAGATTGAACTACATGCGCCGCACAGGGAGCTGTCGGTAAATTACGATCGAGCAGTGGTGGTCGACCAGAGGCGACTCGAGGAACATTTGGCCGCAGCGGTTGCTGAACATGGGGGCGAAATTTGGCTGAATGCCCCGGTGACAGGCCTTTTAATGAGTGATGGGGTCGTGCGGGGCGTTCATATCGAGGCAGGAGGCTGGTCGGAAAATATCGAGGCCGAAGTGGTTATCGACGCAACGGGCGCGCGCGGGGAAATGTCAGGCTTGTTTTTGAGACATGTGCTTGGTGGAGGTTGGAATCGGGATCTTTTGGCCTTCAGTAACGAGTATCTCATGGCCAATGTTGGGAACGAGAAAAGTGTGGATATATTCTTTGACGCATATTCAGCGCCGGGCGGTCATGCCTGGATATATCCGCTCTCCAAGGGGTTTGCGGCGGCCGGTATAAACGGCCTCAGGATACATCCGGACGCAGCGCTTGACGAGTTTTTGGGTAGGAGAAAGATAAAGAAGCTTGAACGGGCGTTGCCGATAGCGGCCTCGAGGGGACAGCTGCCTTTGGAGGGTCCCCTTTATCAGACCCATGCCGATGGTATCCTCGCCGTGGGTGGAGCAGCGGGGCAGATTTACCCCCTCACTGGACAGGGACTGCTATATTCCCTGAAGTGCGGGTAAATCGCAGGCAAGGTTGCCGTTGACGCTATTACCGAAGGCGATGTTTCAAAGAAACGGCTTT
>JACIWF010000162.1 GCA_014361095.1 Hadesarchaea archaeon
ACAATTGACGGATGCCTGGTCGTGGTTGTTCGAAAGACCTCTTCCCTGGTGAGCCTCAGTTTCACCGCCCCTCCAACCTTGATGGCCAGCAGTGCGCAGATGGGCTCGATAACGACCTCGTCCTTGCCGCCGAACCCGCCGCCGACAAAGGAGGTGATCACCCTGATCCTGTTCTGGGGCAGGCCGAAGACCTCGGAGAGGATGGAACGAACGTGAAATGGGATCTGGCTGGTCGTCCAGATGGTCAATTTTCCTGCATCATATGAGGCCGCACAAGCATGGGGCTCGATAGCCGCGTGCACCTGCCTCCCGGTCGTGTACCTGCCCTCAAAGACGTGGTCGGAATCACGAAAGCCCTTCTCAACATCTCCCCATTCTCGAAAGACGTGGGCGGCGATGTTGGTCTCATGTATCTTTGGCGCCTCGGGCCTCATCGCCTGTTCAGGATCCAAAACTGCCGGAAGTTCCTCATACTCCACCTCAATCAGGCTTGCCGCCTCTTCCGCCGTGTCCTCGTCGACCGCCGCTACCGCCGCCACGGGTTCTCCGAAGTAGCGCACCTTTTCATCAAAAATGTACTTGTCCTTGGGTTGAAGGTAATAAACGCCGGGATTGTATGCCACCCTAGGTGCATCTTTATAGGTCACTACGCCTCTGACACCGGGCAACTTCTCGGCCTTGCTCACATCTATGCGCTTTATTCTGGCATGGGCGCACCTGCTGCCGAGAAGCTTCACCGCCAATGCTCCCGGTAGCTTGATATCATCCAGAAACTCGGCCTTTCCGGTGGCGAGCTTAACCGCGTCAAGTTTGGGAACCGGTTTTCCAACAACAGCAGAACTTTCGCTCATGTCATGCCTCTCAATTTCCGTTACTGGTTGGCAAGTTTCACTAAAAAACTTTCGCCGCGTGAGAAGGAGGCATTTTATCGATCCCTCAAGCATCCCCAAAACTTCAAACCTAAAATATGAGTAAGCAT
>JACIWF010000163.1 GCA_014361095.1 Hadesarchaea archaeon
CTCTGGGGAATTGCCCTCGGCCTTTCAGCGTTTTTATATTTTAGCTCAGTAGAGGCCTACCGTCACCGTGAGGAGATAGTTCAGATGGAGGATGAGTTCAGCGATGCTCTGGTGCAGCTCGGCAACCGCATAAGTGAGGGACATCCTGCCGAGGAGTCACTGAGGCACGTGGCGGCCACGATGATGGGGAGTAAGCTTGCCGGTGTCTTCCTGAAGGCGGCCTCGAACGTTAGTTTTGGCGGCATGGGTCTGCGCGCTGCCCTGTTTGATGAGACGCGTGGAGCGCTAAGACGGGTGGACTCAAGTATGATTCGCGGGACCTTGAAGATGCTTGTGGATCTGATCGAGAGGAGCACACGGACCACCGGGGAGGCGATTCTTCGGACGGCACAGCATCTTCGTGAACTGAAGGAGGCCATGCAGGAAATGAGACGATCGATGGCTGAGGTGGTTACCTCGATGCGGTCGGTGGCCATCTTCTTTGCGCCCCTGATCGCCTCAATCGCGGCTAGGCTGCAGGGGACGCTGTCGGAAAAGGTAGCCTCGCTTGACTTTTTTCTTTCCGCCGAGATTTCTCCACCGGCCTTTTTATTCGTGCTCGGGCTGTACATAATTATCTTGACTGCCATCTTGATCAACTACGTGGTTGAGATAGAGCTGGGTGAGGACGGGCTGGCCAAGCGGATGGCGTTGGCTGGTGCGCTGCCGCTGGCACTAGGGGTTTTCACTGCTGGAGCGATATTGGGGGGGCAGATGATTGCTTTCCTTTTAGGTTAACTTTTAATTGATCTGAAGATAATCTTCACAGTGAGCGGTGGTAGTCTAGCTTGGTTAGGACACGAGCTTGCCAAGCTCGCAGCGCGGGTTCGAATCCCGCCCACCGCACCACACTTCTTGTGAAAGGCTCCTCCTCAAACTCGATTCCAAGAAGCGGGAGAGGTTTATGCCCTGTTC
>JACIWF010000164.1 GCA_014361095.1 Hadesarchaea archaeon
CATGTCCCGAAATTATGACCGTTCTTTCTTCCCCCAATTCCTTCAGCAATCCGATGAAGCTTCTTTTTATCCAAGGGTCGAGGGATAAGGTTGGCTCGTCGAGAACCAATATTTTGGGATCCATGGCAAGCACGGTGGCTATCGCGATTCTTTTCTTTTCCCCATAGCTGAGATGGTGGGGGCTTCTGTCTTCAAACCCCTCCATGCCGACCATTTTCAGGGCACTTTTCACCCGTCTTTTGACTTCAGCCTCATCAAGTTTTAGATTCACCGGGCCGAAAGCCACGTCTTCGTACACCGTGGGCATAAAGAGCTGGTCATCAGGGTTCTGGAACACCAGCCCGACTATTTTCTTTACCTCATCCCCCCATTTGCCGATATCCTTACCGAGGACCATCACCTTCCCTCGCTGGGGCTTAAGAATTCCGTTAAAGTGTAAAAGTAGCGTGGATTTTCCCGAGCCATTTGGGCCGAGCAGGTAGACCTTTTCACCTTTTTTTACTCTGAGGTTTACGCCGCGGAGGGCAACGGTGCCGTCAGGATATTTGTAGTGCAGGTTTTTTACTTCCAACACCATCAGGTCACCGCTATGAAAATTATTAGCGATAAAAAGAAGCCGATGAACGAAATATCATAACCGTCCATCTTCAGTTCCCTGGTTAGTTTTATTTTTCCACTATAACACCGTGAGCGCATGGCAGCATAGATGCGTTCGGCCCTTTCATAACTCCTCAAGAATAGCACCCCGATCATGTTTCCGGCCGTCTTCACCGACTGAAGCCAAGATGTTTTAAAGCTTCTGGCTTCTCGCGCTCTGACCATCCGGTCGATTTCGTCTTCCAGGACAAAGACAAACCGATACATGAAGGAGAGGATCATCACAAAAACTGTCGG
>JACIWF010000165.1 GCA_014361095.1 Hadesarchaea archaeon
ATTCAAAAAGTGGTTCTATGAAAAAAATGGAAGTGATTGACCTTACTCAACCATGGGGAATGAATACACCGCCGTGGCCGGGAGGAAAAGCACCGACGATAAGATATGTGAACATGATATCCACCGACGGCTACAGCCAGCAGGAGATAACCTTTACCACCCACATCGGAACCCACCTTGATGGCCCGCTGCACTTTGACCCAAAGGGCAGAGATCTGGCCAGCCTGCCCATGGACAAGCTGGTCGGCGAGGGCGTCGTGGTTGATGTCAGCGAGGTCGGCCCGTACGGGATTTACACACCAAAGCACGTTACCAGCAAGGTCGATGTTAAGAAAGGCGACATACTGATCATCCACACCGGATTCCACAAATACTATCCCAACGCCGAAGAACCCGATGAGATCGCCTATTTCTACAAGCATCCGGGACCGCACCGGGAGTTCAGGGATTGGGTGGCCGAGATGAAGTTCAAGTGGATCGGAGTCGACTGCGGTTCAGCCGATCACCCGATGAACACGGGACTTCAGAAGCTCAACCCGCTCGTCGCCAAGGAAGCCGAGAAAAAGCTGGGCAAACCCCTGAGCGAAATCTTTCCTCCAGAGATGGACCACATGATGCACAACACCTTATTCAAGCAACCACACGAGATAATCCATGTGGAGAACATAGGCGGGGACATCGACAAAGTGCTGAACAAAAGGATGATAATCGGGTGCTTCCCGCTCAAGACAATCGGCGGTGAGTCCACACCCTGCCGGGTAGTGGCATTCCTTTTTGAGTGAAAAAGAGGTGGCAGCCGGAAGCTGCCACTTTTTTATTTTTTAACGCAGGACAGCAATTCCGTCGATTTCGATCAAGAGGTCCT
>JACIWF010000166.1 GCA_014361095.1 Hadesarchaea archaeon
ATCTGTTTGCCGTTGGGGCTGATGAGGAGGCTGCGGCGTCGCTGGGGATTGATGTTAGAAGATATAAACTTAAAGCACTCATGACGTACGCTTTCATCCTTGGAATGCTCGGGGCTATTTACGTCAATTTACTTGGCAACTATCATCCGGATCATTTCGATACCTTTTTCACCATCACGATTGCTTCGATAGGTATTATCGGAGGTCTTGGTGTTATCTACGGAGCACCCATCGTTGCTTTCATTCTAGTGGGCTTGAGCGAAGTTGCGAGATTCACCGTGGGGACCATGGGAGGCCTGCCTTGGGTGATATACGGATTGGCTATGCTGGTCATTGTCTTGTTCCGGCCGCAAGGGGTAGGCCCCTTGTTCAAGGAAGCTTATGTCAAGGTCAAAAACAGGTTCCGAAGGAGGGGTTGAAAAGTGTCAACTGCTTTGCTCGAAACAGTTAATCTGACCAAAAGATTTGGGGGATTGGTTGCGGTCAATAAGGTGAACCTTAAGATCGCCCCGGGCGAAACGTTAGGAATAATTGGTCCCAATGGAGCAGGTAAGACAACTTTATTTAACCTGATAGCGGGGTTGCTATCACCTAGTGAGGGCAAAATATATTTTAAGGGCAAGGACATCACGAACTTGCCCCCACACAAGAGAAATGAAATTGGTATAGCTAGGACATTTCAAATTCCAAGGCCGTTTGGCAACATGACGGTTTGGGATTCGGTTAAGGTGGGAGCATATCGCACCACCAAAGACCAGGAAGAACTGGAGAGAAAGGTGGCTGAAATTCTCGAATTTTTCAATTTGACCCGCCTCGCCCAGCAGAGCTGTTCTGCTTT
>JACIWF010000167.1 GCA_014361095.1 Hadesarchaea archaeon
AACCGCCGGCCACCTCAATCATCGAGGTCTGAAGCCAGCTGGGTCCGGGCGCGTTAAACGAGGTTGTGCCTCCCTTGGTGCTATAAAAGAGGAAAAGGCACCTGGGCCGTTCTGAAGAGGCCAAGGAGGCGGTCCTAGAGAGGACGTAACGGTATTTCTCCTCATAATAATTGGCTAGGCTGCCGGCCCGGGTCTCCTCGCCGAAGAGCTTTCCCATCATTCTGATATCACGGAGATAGCTGTCGATATTCTCCAGATCCACATAGACTACGCTGATGCCCAGGGCCTGAAGCGACTCGGCAACCTGCAGCTTTACCGCCGTCTTGAAGATCACCAGATCCGGATCCAGCTTGGCCAGCTCCTCGACGTTGGGCGCCTCGGAGCCAGCACCAAAATCTTCGCTTACCGTCTTGGCATCGATTGATGGGTCGACCGCCCGGAAAAGGGGCACGCTCGCCGTCCGCTGGTCCAGCCCATACAAAACGCTGCTGGCGCTGGAGAACATGTAGGCCACGCTGGTGATGGGAAAGGCACTCTTACCGGTGATAATGACCCGATGTACCGGGAGCTCGACCTGAACCGTCCTGCCGAGCGCATCGACGACTGAGACCGGACCAGTCAACGGAGGATAAGGAGTTTGGCCGATCACCAGGTATGCGGCCACAACTACGACCAGTATCAGGACAACCGGCGAAATCAGATTCTTTTTCATCGTCTCACACCAAGCTCCTCGATTTTTCACTTTTTGTTAAACAATAGTAGTATAAAAAAATGAATGTCAACTAAAAAAGGTTTACAACAGAGAGGATTCGAAAATAG
>JACIWF010000168.1 GCA_014361095.1 Hadesarchaea archaeon
TAAGCAATGATTGATGCTAAGCCAATGAGACCCCAGATGATTATTTTGTTTTCTCCGATTCTTTCATCAATTTTATAAAGGCCGCATAAGGTAAACCCAGCGCCAATTCATCCGCTGAATAGCCGGCTAGTTCTCTTGCCCCTCCGCAGAGCAGCGTCAGATTGGGCCTCTGCTCCATGAATGGGATGGCCACGGCTTCTCCAGCTATTGCCGAGCCTTGGCAGCTCATGCTTGCCTCAAAACGTTTTTTCAGGCTTCTGCTGAGCGCTTGAACCACCAGCATGGCGTGGGCAGGGTCCGTGACGATGACGATTATGTCAGGTTCAATATCAGCCTTCCTAAGGGGCGCGATGAGGACTGATTTGGTTTTAGCAGGCTTTATGCGCGGGTAAAGATCCACATATCTGGGCTCGTCAAAACTTAGGACCACACGCGTGCTATAGTTGCTTAGATCTTCCACCGTGACCACGTAGCTTTCTCCGCCGTATGCGGCCTTTCTTACCAGCTCACAGAACAGGGACGGTGTCTTTGGTCTATTCCCGGCCATTTCCCTGTCTGAAACAAGTATGGCCACGGGCTCGGTCGCGATCTGGAAAAATTTCTTAAATTCATTTGCAAGTTCTGCCGGGTTCAATTTCACCACTATAACTATGTTATTGTTTTCTACTTATGAAAATGTGTTTTCTGATAATCTGGTGGAGTGTTGGTTTTGCTGCGGGCATGAGAACGTTAATATTCGATAACGGGTACCTGTTATTGGACAGTTTGTTAATTCGAATCGCGAGGT
>JACIWF010000017.1 GCA_014361095.1 Hadesarchaea archaeon
CACTGCGACTCACCATCCCCAAGGACAAGTACACGAGATTGATCGTTCAAGTTATCCTAGAAAACTACGTCGCTGACCAGAGCTTCTCGAGCTGGTTCAAGACCTAGCTCAATAGATTCTGTGGTTGATCCTCTCCTCAGGAGATTCACCGCTACGCGACCTTCTTCAGCTCTGGCCTCTTCCCACCTTTCGGATAGAGGGGGCAAGATTCATCGTTCTCAGGACACTTGCCAAACATGACGCAGCTCGGACCGGCCTTCTCAAATATTTTCGGAGCCACCTTTTTCACCAATCTGAGCATCTCATAGGCAAGCTCCCTAATCTCCCACTGGGCATGGGTGCAGCACCTCAGCTTGAAGAAATTCATCAGCGCCCGGGCATTCATGGTAACTACTATGTTCGCCGTGGCGGCATTTGGTAGCAGGTAGCGCGCGTCCTCAACAGGTATCCCGCGCTCTATCAAACTCAAGTAATCCCTCCAGGCGGCGTCCATCGCGGTGACGAAGATCTTCTCGGCCTCTTTATCCTTGGAAACCATCGGGGGGACAACATAACTTTTCTCCAGCTTCACCGCCCTCTGACTCTGCTGGGAATAGCTGGCGATCCTGTGGCGGACGAGCTCATGGGTGCAGGCCCGGGAAACTCCTTCAACGCTAAAGGTGAAAGAGGCATGCTCAATAACCGACTCGTGGCCGCGCTCCACGCAGACCTCCAAGCTTCGCAGCAGCTTGGGCCTTTCCTCCTTGATGATTTCATCCGCCGGTTTTCGGGAGCGGCAGGAGCGGGCGGCTGCGCCAGCGATCGCATCAGGATCTGGGGTGTGGGCGATCAGCTTTACCTTCATGGGCTTTCCTCAATCTCAATAAGGGTGGCGAGGTCCTTATCGGCGTAGAGCTTGGGCAGGGCTGGCTCGGTGCTGCCGGAGTACTTCCCCTGATAGGGTTTTTCCGGTGGGGTCTCGGTCCTGAAGAAAACCATCTGGCCGATCCTGAGCCCCACGGGTAGATAGTAGGGCACAGGGAGGTGGTTGGTGATCTCAATCGTCCAGACGCCGTCAAAGCCCACATCTCCCCAGCCAGCGCCTCTGACGATATCTATCCCTGTCCTCGCCAGCGAAGATCTGCAGCGAATCGAGGCGACAATGTCCTTTTTAGTCCCCACCCTCTCCAGCGTTGAGGCGATGACAAACCCATGAGGGGGGAGCCTGATGAACTTCCCCCGGACGATCTTTTTGTCCACGCGCAGGGTGGTCTCCTTTGCCTCATTTCTCACGTAAGCCATGTCAACGGACTCCTTGATGAACGGGAAGAAACCATCGATGTTGTTGTTGAAGGTGTAGAAGATCGGGCCGATGGAAAGGTCATATCCGTTGGGCTGGAGCTTTCTCCGGTCAAATGGTTCGATGATGATGTTCCCCACTGACATCTCCCTGAGAATGTCACAATCTGAGAGCGGCAGTGTCTCACCCCTAAATGTTCCTTACCTCAAAGCTTTTGAACATTCCGCTTATCGCCTTTCTTGTCCTTTCGATGGCCTCACGTGGCCAGGGCGCCATCTTCTCAAACCTCGGATCGACTGTAGAATGGGGAGCAAACTGCTGAATCGCATATTTCTTCGCGCCCTTCAAGTAGGTGGCTATCTTGATGACGTCATCGGGAGAAAGCAGTTCTGGGACGAGTGTGGTCCTGAACTCATAATCCACCGGTGAATTCCGAAGCAATTCAATGGTCTCGAGAACCCTTTCAAAAACCGCGCCATCGTTAATGCCTGCCAACTCAAGATAACGCTCCGGCGTCAGCGGAGCCTTGACGTCCATCGAGATGTAGTCAACCACTCCAGACTTTATCAGGTCATCCAAAACCTGAGGGTTGGACCCATTGGTCGCGACCGAAACCTGAAGCCCTCTTTCTTTCACCCGAGCGCAGAAATCTTTTAAGTCAGGCTGCAGGGTCGGCTCCCCACCGGTGATGGCTATCCCATCCAGCCACTTCCTGCGCTTCTCCACGGCGGCGAAGATTTCCTCCTCCGTGATCACGGGCATCGACTCCGGACTGAGCACTAGGTCCCGGTTCTGACACCAGGGGCACCTGAAGTTACAACCGCCGGTGAAGATCACGGCAACGGCTTTGCCCGGAACCTCGTTGAAAGAAATGGTTATTAATCCATTGACTCTCGTGGTCTCACCTACCGGCAGTTATTATCAAGCTAACCGAAATACTTGCGCTGCCGGAACTCTTCCCTTTTTCCATCGCTCCAGTTAGCTACCGGTCGCAGGTAACCAACCACGCGTGAGTAGACCTCAGTCTGCTTGCCGCAATGCGGGCAGGTTTTATGCTCACCAGGGAAGTAGCTGTGGTCCGGACAGATGCTGAATGTCGGCGTTAGGGTGAAATAGGGAAGGCGCGTGTTGGCGGTCATTTTTTGAAGCAGTAGCTTAGCGGCTGAGCCCTGAATTCGCTCACCAAGCCACGTGTGGAACACCGTGCCGCCGGTGTATAGTGTCTGAAGGTCCTCCTGATGTTCCAGGGCTTCGACTAGGTCAAGACCGGAGTTCACCGGGAGCTGGCTCGAGTTGGTGTAGTAAGGCACCCTCTCCCCGGCAGTAATAATGTCGGGATATTTCTTCTTATCTATCAGCGCCAGTCTGTAGCTGGTGCCCTCAGCCGGTGTGGCCTCGAGATTGTAAAGATGGCCCGTCTCCTCCTGGAATTCAACGAGGCGCTGCCGCATGTGCTTCAGGACCCTTACAGCAAACTCCTTGCCCTGATCCGTGGTGATATCCTGATCAAACAGGTTCAGCAGGGCTTCATTCATGCCCACCAGCCCTATTGTGGAGAAGTGCTGGTTGAGGTTGCCCAGATAACGCTTGGTGAAGGGCAACAACCCGTTGTTCATGTTCTTCTCCACGATCTCCCTCTTTATCTCCAGAGAGCGCTTGGCCAGCTCCATTATCTGGTCCAGTCGCTCAAAGAATTCATCCTCATTCTTGGAAAGGTATCCCAGCCGGGGCATGTTTATCGTTACCACTCCCATTGAGCCGGTTGAGTCACCGGCCCCGAAAAGCCCTCCTGACATCTTGTTCCTGAGCTCTCTCAGGTCTAGCCTCAGCCGGCAGCACATGCTACGGACATCGCTGGGTCTGAGGTCGGAGTTGACGAAGTTCTGGAAATAGGGCTGTCCATACTTTGCCGTGGCCTCGAAAAGAATATCGGAAAGGGTGCTGTCCCACTCGAAATCCTTAGTTATCGAATAAGTGGGTATGGGAAAGGTGAAGGGCCGCCCGCTCATGTCTCCCTCAGAAAGAACCTCAATGAAAGCCCGGTTGAGCATCTCGATTTCCTCGGTGAAATCTCCATAGCATCTGTCTAAGGGTTTACCGCCGACGATGGCTGGCTTGTCGGCTAGATCCGGTGGCACCGTCAGATCAAGGGTAACGTTGGTGAACGGGCACTGACCACCGAAGCGGGAAGTAACGTTCAGATTAAAAACAAACTCCTGAATGGCCTGCTTGACCTCTCCGTAGTCCATCCCATCTACCCAGATAAACGGCGCCAGGAGGGTATCGATTGAGTTGAAGGCCATCGCCCCGGCCCACTCGTTGGACAGTGTTCCCATAAAGTTGACCATCTGCAGCAGAGCCGTGGTCAGGTGTTTTGGTGGGTTAGAACCGATTCTGTTGGGAACGCCGTTGAAGCCCTCGGCCAAAAGCTGCTGCAGCGACCAGCCGGCGCAGTAGCCACAGATGCCGCGGCCGAGGTCGTGAATGTGAAAATCTCCATTGCTGTGGGCATCAGCCACCTCCATGGGGTAAAGCCTGGAAAGCGTGTAGTTGGCTATCACCGTCGTGGATATGTGCTGCTCCAGACCGCTCAGCGAGAAGTCGACGTTGGCGTTCTCCCTGACCCTCCAATCCATGTGTCCGATGTAGCTGTCCACGATGCGCTCGACCTCAAGCGAAGTCGAACGAAGCTTTCTTAGCTCCTCTTGGTGCTTGCGGTAAAGAATATAGGCCTTTGCGGTCCGAGCATGTCCTCGCTCGATTAAAACCTTCTCGACGATATTGCCGATTTCTTCGGTGGAAATTATATCTCCCTTGCACTGAGTCTGGATGATGGCAACGACTTCGTTTGCCAGTCTCTTAGCCATCTCGCGGTCGCGCCCACCAACAGCTTGGGCCGAGCGGAAAATTGACTCAACTATCTTTTCCTGATTGAAATCCTCTATCGTTCCATCCCGCTTTCTAACTCTCAAAATATCACTCCCTCCTCCAATCAAGGCCTGAAAAACTCGGAGCAGATGGCCAGCACTGCTCCGGCTGACTCAAAATAATTTGGTGCATCAATTATTTTTACTCTTCTAATTAAAAAGATTTTTGCTTTCACGGGATATCCAAACTATTTTGACTGCCCTTCCATCTCATTGATCAGCCGCTCGACCCTCTCCCGGATCAGGTCTCTGACCTCTCTGAACTTCTCGATTGATTTGCCTGCAGGATCCTCGATTCCCCAGTCCTCGGTGGGCACCAAACTGGCAGGGCATAGCTCCCCCGAGATACAGCCCATCGTTATCACCCTATCAGCAGTCTTCAGCATTTCCAGCGTCAGCATCTTGGGCCTAGCTGCACTGATATCAATTCCCAGCTCCTCCATCACCTTCACTGCCATTGGATTTACTCTGGCGGCTGGCTTTGTCCCAGCACTTTCGGCCCTAGCCGTTTTCGCCACGCTGTTGAAAAAGGCCTCGGCCATCTGACTTCTTGCCGAGTTCTCAACACAAACAAAAAGGACTTTTTTCATCTTAGAGTCTCCGTGATGGTTAGGTTCAAAACTATCTCAGCTATATCGCTACTATATTCAGCTATCCTCCTCAGGCTTTCGGATATCAACCGAACATTTATTGAATCTTGGCGCGGGATCTCTAGCGTGAGTTTCGCCACCTTTTCTTCCAGCTCCTTGGCCTTTTCCTTTTCCACAATTATCTCCTCGGCGAGATCATAGTCTTCCTTGAATAGAGCCTGCACCGATTTTTCCAGCATCATGTTGGCGAGATTACTCATGCCCAATATTCCGCGTAAAACCTCCTTCTCAAGTGGTTTGCTTATCAACTTGACTCTCTCCGCAATCAAAGCCGCATGATCGGCAATTCTCTCCACACTTTTAACTATCAACCTGTAGCCAAGGCAATCTCTGGCATTTCTCAGACCTATCTCCTTTATCGAACGTGGGTCCTGTACCGCCAGCTTGATTTGTCTAATCACGTACATGCTGAACCGGTCCACTTCATTGTCCAGCCGAACCACCTCTTCAGCCGTGCCCCTGTCCAGCCTCTCTAGGGCAGAAATGGCATCCTTTTGCATGGAAGAGGCTATCAAAAACATTCGTCTAAGGGCATCCTTGACGGAAAGTTCAGGATAACTTAGCAAAACCTGTATTGTCATCTCGCTAGAAGAATCGGCTATCAGCTCCGCTCCTACCAACTTTTCTCTGACATAACTTTTAATAACATCTCGCTGCTGTTGTGAAATTCTGCCTTCAGCTACCAGATGAATTATTTGATAACCAACGAGATAAAGTGATACCACCTTCCTTGCCAGCCTATAAGGATCGTCATTCTGAGAAATTTTAACCGTGGCTTCGGCAGCTTTTTTTACCTCCTGAATTCTTGGAGGGAATATCTGAAGTGTAGAATCTTCAAGTTTTTTTACAATTAGCCCATCGCCCGGGCCTATCTTGTTTTCCTCTATCCAGTGTTTTGGAAGGGAAATTATGTAGGTAGAGCCACCTGTCTTCTGTACCTTTCTAACTTCCCCTTTATCGTTCTTCATAAGCTACATTTACCTTTTTTATCGATATAAATATATATTTTTGTAAGCAAAATTGTTAACTATATAGATTATTGGTAAAAACAATAAAAATAGCCCATTATATATAAAAATCGGTGAAAAATGAAACCAAAAACAATTGGATACCTTGGCTTGGCCGTGATCGTGGTTGTTGCCTCAGCAATTTTGCTTCAGGGAACTACGTCGCAAACACAATCGACGAGATCAATAAAAATCAAGGGATCCACAACGGTTCTACCCATAGCTCAGGCCGCTGCCGAAGTTTGGATGGACTCTCACCCGAACGACAAAATAACCGTTGAAGGCGGTGGATCAGGTGTTGGCATTGCCTCACTGATAGATGGAACCTGCGACATAGCAAATTCATCGAGAACTTTAAAAGACGAGGAAAAACAGGCGGGCTTAATTGAACATGAGATTGCCCTAGACGCTGTGTGTATAATCGTTAATTCGCAGAATCCCATCAACGAACTAACTCTGCAACAGGTGAAGGCGATATTCAAGGGCGAAATAACCAACTGGGGTGAGGTTGGGGGACCAAATCTTGAAATAGTTGTCTACACCAGAGAATCAACATCAGGCACCTTCGAAACCTTTGAGAGCAAGGTAATGAAGCCCGACAACATAACTTTGCAGGCCCTGACTAAAACATCTAATGGAGAAATGGCCAAAGCAATCGCTGGAAATCTCAACGGAATCGGTTATGTGGGGATTGGATACCTCGCTAACGCTGAAGGCATTAAGGCGCTGAAAATAAACGGGATTGAACCAACCAACACCACAGTTCAAAGCGGAACTTTCCCGATCTCAAGGTACCTCTACATGATAACCAAGGGACAACCTGAGGGACTAACTAAAGACTTCATAGACTTCGTCACAGGCCCTAACGGACAGAAAATTGTTGAAGAGTCTGGATTTGTTAAACTGCCATAAAACTGCCGAGGCAACTTAACTTTTTTAGGAGGTTGAAAAAATGAAAAAATTAAAAATAATCTTTTCTGGAAAAACCTTAACTGCCGTGTTCGCTTCAGTTTCCATACTGGCTGTATTCTTCATCTTTATTTTCATATTTACTCAAGGACTGCCGCTTTTCATTAACATAGACCCATCTGATTTCCTACTCAATCTAACTTGGCGGCCAACTGCTTCACCACCGTCCTTTGGAATAATACCGTTAATTTTGGGATCGCTCTTGGTAACTGGACTGGCTCTCGCCATCTCAGTTCCTCTTGGAATTCTCGGAGCAATTTACATCTCCGAGATCGCCGGTGCTAGAGTCAGGGAACTGCTCAAACCGGCCATAGAAGTTCTCTCCGGAATTCCATCAATCGTCTACGGCCTTTTTGGGCTACTGGTCCTAGTGCCTCTGATTCAAAAAACCTTCGGCCTATCAACTGGAGAAACCGCGTTGACCGGGGGAATTATCTTGGCGATAATGGTGCTGCCAACGATACTTAGCATTTCCGAAGACGCGATGAGTTCAGTACCCAGCGAATATAAAGAGGCCTCCTTGGCGCTGGGGGCAACCAAATGGAGAACCATCAGAAGCGTGACAATGCCGGCAGCGGCCTCTGGAATTACCGCTGGCATTATCCTGGGCTTCGGCAGGGCAATAGGAGAAACAATTGCTGTAATGATGGTAACCGGAGGTGCTCCTATCGTGCCCACATCTATTTTTTCTCCGGTGAGAACGATGACGCAAACCATAGCTGCCGAGATGGGTGAGGCCGTTTTTGGCGGCACCCACTATAATGCTCTGTTCGCCATCGGAATTGTCCTCTTCATCATTACCTTCATCTTGAATTCAGCGGCAGTCAGACTTATAAAAAATAAAAATGGTGGCAACCGATGAAGGCAAAAATCTGTCAGTTCTTAGGCATTTGGTCCTCAAGGGTCGCGATTTTAATTATCTTGTCAGTCATGGGCTACTTATTGCTTCACATAATTTTAAACGGAATTGGAGTCATAAGCTGGGACTTTCTGACCAAGCCACCTACCTCTGGAATGACTGCGGGAGGGATTTTTCCCGCCATCGTCGGCACCATCCTTTTGGTAACGCTGGCCATAGCGATTTCATTGCCGCTTGGTTTGATGTCCGCGATTTACTTGGTCGAATACTCATCTGAAAACAGCAAATTCGTCAGGTTGGTAAACTCCGCGATACACAACCTCAACGGAATTCCGTCAATAGTTTTTGGCCTTTTCGGGCTGGCCTTTTTTGTCAAATTTCTGGGCTTTGGCACCTCGCTGCTCTCGGCTTCCCTCACTTTATCCGTCATGATTTTGCCCACGGTGATCGTGACTTCAGTGGAAGCCATTAGAAGCGTCCCAAATTCATTTCGAGAAGCTAGCATGGCGCTGGGTGCAACTAAATGGGAAACTATATTAAAAGTCGTTTTACCGGCCGGTTTTCCAGGAATTATCACCGGAGCCATCCTCGGTGTGGGCAGAGCGGCCGGAGAAACTGCTCCAATACTCTTCACCGGAGCCGTGTTCTACATGCGAGGTTTGCCGACCTCGATCCTAGATCCAGTGATGGCTCTACCCTACCACCTCTTCGTGCTTGCCACCGAGCACCCCAACATCTCAAAGGTAACTCCCATCCAGTATGGGACGGCCCTAGTTCTTCTCCTTCTGGTCCTAACCATTTCTCTAACCGCTGCAATCATTCGATATCGATTCAGGAAAAGCAGGAGATGGTAAGATGAAAATCAAGGTGGAGACGAAAAATTTAAACGTCTGGTACGGAGAGAACCATAGTCTCAAAAACTTTTCCATAAAGATACCGGAGAAAAAAATAACGGCAATTATCGGACCTTCAGGTTGCGGAAAGTCAACCTTCATAAAAACGCTCAACAGAATGGTTGAATTGACCCCTGGTGTAAAGATCAGCGGTAAAGTTCTCGTGGATGGTAAAGATATCTATAGCCCTGATGTCGACGTTACTGAAATTAGATGGAAAATGGGTATGGTCTTCCAAAAGCCCAATCCATTTCCAAAGTCCATATTTGAAAACGTCGCCTATGGCCCCAAAGTTCACCGCCTAGTTGACCGGGAAAAATTAGACCACGTGGTTGAAGTGAATCTGAAAAAGGCTGCGCTTTGGGAAGAGGTCAAAGATAGGCTGAAGATGTCGGCCTTTGAACTATCCGGTGGCCAGCAACAGCGCCTCTGTATAGCCCGGGCCTTGGCAGTCAACCCCGAGGTTATCTTAATGGACGAACCCTGCTCGGCCTTGGATCCAATCGCAACGACGAAAATTGAAGACCTGCTGTTTGACCTGAAAAAGAATTACACCATAATAATCGTGACCCACAACCTCCAACAGGCTGCGCGCGTTTCCGACTTCACCGCCTTCATGTACATGGGGGAACTCATCGAGTACGGAAAAACGGATGAAATATTCGAGAGACCTAGAAATAAACAGACGCAGGATTATATTATGGGGAGATTTGGATGAAGGGGCAAAAAGTTACCGTTAGGAAGAAGCTCTCCGAGGAACTGGAGGACCTGAAATCACTGATGATGGAGATGAGCGCGCTGGCTACCGCCTCTGTGGAGAAGGCGGTCAAAAGCCTGGCGAGACAAGATGTTAATCTGGCGAATAAAGTGATAAAGGAAGACGATAAAATAGACGAGCTTGAGCTTGAAATCGAAAATAAGTGTATGCACCTGATAGCTCTGCAACAGCCCATGGCCAAGGACCTTCGCGTTATTGGTTCCTGCCTGAAGATAATCACCGACTTGGAGAGAATTGGCGACCGAGCCGCCGACATAGCCCAAATCACGAAAAAACTAGCCGGAAGACCACTAATCAAACCTCTCGTCGATATACCTAGGATGGCGGAACTGGCGATATCCATGATTAAGGACAGCGTGAAGGCTTTCAAAGAAGAGAATTCCCTGCTGGCTTGGGGTTTGGGTGAAAGAGACGACGAAGTGGACAAGCTGGCCCAGCAAGTTAATCGTGAGCTGCTCTCATTTGTTGTCGAGGACCCCAAGAAAACCTCGGACGCCTTTCTCCTGATGTTCGTGGCCTCATTCCTCGAGAGAATCGCTGACCATGCTACCAATATCGCCGAAAGAGTAATCTACATGGAAAGGGGAGAAAGAGTAAAAATAAATTGAAGACTAAAAACGAGTAATTAATCTACCGCCTTTCTCTTGCCTTCCGAAATGAGCCTTGACCTTTCCAAAGAAGCTTTTACAAAGGCATCGAAAACAGGCGCCGGTTTGCCTGGCCTTGACTTGAACTCCGGATGAAACTGCGTGGCAAGGAAAAATCTATGTGTGGGTAGCTCAAGAATTTCCATCCTCCTCCCGTCCACGGATTTTCCGGAAAATCTCAGCCCCTTCTTTGTCAGCCTCCCGATGTATTTGGGATTAACCTCATACCGGTGCCTGTGGCGTTCGCTTATCCTCTCCCTCCCATAAATCCGAAAGGCCAACGTGCCCCTCTCGATGCGAACTTCATGCGCGCCAAGCCTCATCGTCCCGCCCATGTCCAACACCTTCTTCTGTTCAGGGAGCAGGTCGATCACAGGATGGGGCGTCTTTGGATCCAGCTCAGTGCTGTTGGCTCCTTTCATCCCAATGTTCCGAGCAAACTCGACCACGGCCAGCTGAAACCCGAAACAGAGCCCCAGAAAAGGAATCGATTGCTCCCTAGCATATTTTATCGCTGCTATCTTACCCTCGCTTCCTCTCGGTCCGAAGCCGCCTGGGACCAGAACCCCATCGTAGCGACCAAGCCTGTTCAAATCCTCATTCGTTCTTAATCCCTCGGCATCTATCCAGTCTATCTCAACCTTACAATCGTTGACCCCGGCAGCGTGCTTCAGCGCTTCGTTGATGCTGAGGTAGGTGTCAGGGAACCTGATATATTTGCCAACCATGGCGATCTTAAGAACCTTGGTCGCCCTATCCATCCGATCCACAACCTTTTGCCATTGAGACATGTTCTTTCCTCGATTCTCCAGGCAAAGCCGCTCAATCAGGAGGTCTCCCAATTCTTCCTCATCAAGTAAAAGAGGCAATCGATAGACGTTTTCGATATCAGGAGCGCTGATGACCGCCCTCTCCGGGACATTGCAGAAAAGGGAAATCTTTCTCTTCGCGTTTTCACTGAGTGGGATCCTGCTACGGCAGATCAGAATATCAGGAGATATCCCTGCTGCCTGTAGCTGCTTGACGCTGTGCTGGGTGGGCTTGGTCTTCTGCTCCCCGACGACATCCAAGGTTGGAACCAAGGTGAGATGAACGAAAGCCACATCCTCGCGCTTTTCCTCCAAAGAGAGCTGCCTCATGGCCTCGATGAAGGGCATGCTCTCGATATCTCCCACGGTGCCGCCCACCTCAACCAGACATATCTCGGCATTGCTTTCGCGGGCAACCTCTCGAACGCGGCTCTTGATGAGGTCGGTGACATGTGGGATGATCTGAACCGTTTGCCCCAGATAGTCTCCTTTTCTCTCCCTCCTTATCACCTCACCATAGATCTGACCGGTGGTGATGTTGTGTTTCTTGGTAAGGTTAACATCAAGAAATCTCTCGTAATGGCCCATATCTAGGTCTATTTCGCCACCGTCATCTGTAACGAAGATCTCACCGTGTTCAAATGGATTTATCGTGCCCGCATCGCAGTTCAAATAAGGGTCTATCTTTATTGCCGTTACTCGATAGCCACGGGATTGAAGGATCCTGCCCATCGAGGCGGTGGTTATTCCCTTCCCTAAGCCGCTGATGACACCTCCGATCATAATCACATACTTCATTCTCTTCACCTGTGGGCGATCCCGATGACCTCCTCAACACTTCTAAACTGGTTCCTGACCAAATAATTCTTTATTCCTGCCTCTATCTCGCGAAAAATTCCGATCCCTTTGACCGCCAAGGTCGAACCAACCTGCACCGCGCTAGCACCGGCCATGAGAAAGTCCAGCGCTGTTCTCCAATCGCTGACCCCGCCGCAGCCTATTATCGGGATCGAAAGCTTCTGATAAAGCTCAAAGACACATCGCAGAGCTATGGGATGTATGGCTGGGCCCGAAAGGCCGCCATATATGTTGGCGAGAACTGGCTTCCTAGCCTCGACATCAATTGCCATGGCTTTAACAGTGTTGATGGCGACAACGGCATCGGCGCCTGCATCTTGGGCGGAAACTGCTGACTCTGTAAACCGGTCGCTTAGGCCCAGCTTGACATAGACGGGTATCTCCAAGGCTTCTCGCACACCCTCCACAATCTTGGCGACGGTTGCTGGATCGGCGCCTATCTCCATCCCATGTTTGTTCACATGAGGGCAGGAAAGGTTCAACTCCACCGCATCGGCGCCAGCTTCCGCTGCCGCCACGCTGATCTCCTCGAACTCCTCAACATTTCTGCCAGCTACGCTAACAATCACCGGGGCCCTGCCTTTCTTCGCCAACGGCAGGTCTTCCGCCAGGTATGCCTTATAGCCGGGATTGGCCAGACCCACCGCGTTGATCAACCCTCCCTCAACTCCAACAACCACAGGTGTGTGATAGCCTTCCCGCACCTCCTTTGTCAAGCTCTTAGTTACCACGGCCCCAGCGCCGCCCTCGGTAGCCGCCCGTTTCAGGAGGGAACCGTTACAAAGTATCCCCGATGCCAGCATGAGCGGATTTCTCATCTTTATTTTGCCCAACTTAATTTTCAACATAATTTCACCTGAGCACCTGAAGCCTCTCGCTTCCTCTTTCCAAAATCAGTTTTCAGGAGGAGGGAACCGTCGAATACCGGACCGTCCGAGCAAACTCGCAGGCCTAGGGGATCCAAAACACATGAGCCACAAATTCCGAACCCACACTTCATATATCGTTCGAGCGATGCCTGGACCTTGATTCCCTGTTTCACTCCCTGTCTAACCACTTCATACATCATCTGCTCCGGACCGCAAGTCAGCACGGCTTGATATCTTCCCTTTTTCAGCTCCGATTTAATGAGGTCTGTCACCAGCCCCCTGTAACCTTCGGAACCATCCTCGGTGGCAACAATGGATTTTATTCCCATTCCGCGCGCCTCGTCAACGAAAAGCAATTCCTCTTTGCATCTGGCCCCAACAAGATAAGTGCATCTTCCGCCGGAACTGGAAACCATCTTGGCGGCATAAATCAGAGGTGCCGACCCATACCCGCCCCCGACCAGAAGCAGGGGGCTCTCATCCAGAGAAAAGCCGTTACCGAACGGTCCACGCAGAAAAACTCTATCACCCTTGCGCAGCCGATGTAGCTCAGCCGTGGTTGGACCTTCATTCGAGACCGAGATCCTAACAAAACCATCGCCCGCATCGGATAGGCTCATCGGAACTTCTTCGAATCCCGGAAGCCAAACCATGAAGAATTGGCCGGGTCGAGGCAATGTACCTGAGTATTCAAGGTAAAATGACTTCACCTTAGAGTTTTCACCAATTGTCCTTTTTATCCTCGCCGGCAGAAAGCCGAAGCTATTGAACGATTGGTCTTTCCCAACGGACTTATCCTGACTTTTGGTTGGTGATTTCTCCTGCAACTCTATCCCTCAACTGCGGCGGAAAAATTAATCGCTGTACTAAAGTTTCTGGACATTCTTGCTCTCCTTGATGTATTTTATCACCTTTTCGTAATCCTCCTTGCTAATGAATCCCTTCAAGTAGAGCTCCTGCATCAATCGGGACGCGGTCATGAGCGAAATCAATTTGACTCCTCTTTTGGCAAGGTTCTGGGCTCCGCCTTGCTCACGGTCAACGAGAACCATCGCATATTCCACTTTACCGCCTCGCTCGCGGATGGCTTCGATGGCCTTCAGCAGGCTGCCTCCGGTGGTGATGGCGTCATCCACGATCAGAACCGATTCACCCGGATTTATCACGCCCTCAATCAGGCTTTTAGTGCCATGAGTTCTTTCCTCCCTTCTGATGTAGAGAAAAGGCTTATTCAGCTTGTAAGCGACCAAGGCCCCTATCGGCACCCCGGCTGTGGCCACGCCAGCGATTCTATCAAAGGAAAGGCCGAGCGACTTCAGCTCAGCGACATAGGCGCTGGTTATCAGGTCAAAGAGATCCTGGTGAGAAGGGGTTGCCCTCAGGTCGATGTAGTAGGGGCTCATGAGTCCCGAAGTCAACTTGAATTCTCCGACCATCACGCAGTTGTGCTTCGCCAGCGCCAGCGCAATTTTCTGAATGTCGATGCCCGTCTCCTTGATCTCCTTCAAAATTTCCTTGGCTCTGGCTGCGGGTGACGGAGCTTGAGCGATGCTCCTGCCAATTATCTCGTAGTCGGCACCGGCTGCCAGTGCTGAACCAAAACTTGCTCCCTGGGTGCCCACCCCTGGAGAAAAGATAATCGAAGAGGGATAAGCGTTCTTGGTGCTGGTTATCAGGTGAGGGTAGGTGGCCGGCACGACGAAGCCGTCCACGCCCGCCTTCGCCGCGATCTCCAACAGTTCATTGTAGTGTTTGTTGAGGTGCTCGCTTGCTCCAGGATGGCTCATCGCACAGAGTCCCAAGACTCCTTTATCCATTTCCTCGGCAAGGCTCACCACCTCATCAATTCCACCTTTAATTCCGATCGCGGCGTGGATGATGAGCGCATCAAAGCCAATTTCATACAGCTGGGCGGCCTCGAGACCGTTGATGTAGCCTATATCGGCCATCTTGGGATCGCAGATGAAGAAGTAACTTTTTCTGTGGGTATTGATGATGTCCTCGACCAAATCCAGTCCCAGCCCGAAGACGAGGGGTAAGCCTATCTTCACCCCCGAGACCAACCCGTCGAGCTCTGTCAGGAGTTTCTTGACTCTGGCTGCCGTGTTGAGCCTCTCCCTCTGCCTCTCCTCGGGATTCTTCAGCGAGTATGGATTGAAAGGAGGGTCAAGTGCAAGAACGATCCTTGAGTCCGTCCTCTTGGTTATGTCCGATACCAGTTTTACAAACGTTTTGCTCAAAAAGCCCGCCTATAGTTTAAGTATGAAACTCATAAAAAGGTTTACGATAATCGAGGTTACAACTATCCGCCCTTATCGCGAAGGATTTTCCTTTTGACTCCCTCCATTCTCAGAATCTCGGCCCCGCATCTGCATCTGCCCTCGATCAGGCGTGAAATATCACCCGATCGGTATCTCACCAGCGGCATGCATCTCCTGTTGAGCGTGGTGAAGACCAGCTCACCCTGCTCACCTGGCTCCAACGCCTCGCCGGTTTCTGGATCCACGACCTCCACATAGAAATCCGCCTCGTTTATGTGAAGGCCATCCTGGGCCGTACACTCGATCGAAACTGCCAGGCCGGTCTCTATCGTCCCGTACTGGTCATAGGCCCTACAGCCCCAGACCTCCTCAACCTCCCTTCTTATCGATTCATCAAAGGGGAAATAACTGCAGCCGCGGCTCAGGATGATCGCCCTTATTCCAAGCCTGTCCAGACTGCGTCCCTCGGCCAGCCCTGTGATCGCATAGATGTGGGGGTTCGAGCCGATCAACATGGTGGATTTATTTTCCAAGATCTTCTGCACCTGTTCTTCCAGCAGGCTGTGGCCGGTGACGGCTGCCCGGGCTCCACAGACCTCTGCGGCCCGGCTGACCAAGTAATCGCACCCCCACTCGGCCTCCGGAGGAAACATTATCTGCAACACGTCGCCCCTTTTCAGCCCCAAAGTCCTAAGCGCGGCGGCGATTGAGACAACGATTCTGTCCAACTCTTCCTTCGTATAAAAGACCCGGATGGAGTTAACGGTTCCGTCGGCGGAAAAACCCCTGAAAATTTCGCTCTGCGGCAGA
>JACIWF010000169.1 GCA_014361095.1 Hadesarchaea archaeon
TTTGGCGCGAATGATTGAGTCCGGTGAAGCGGGCGAGGCGGAGCTGAGCTGGGTCTATGATCTCAGGCAGGAATGCTGTCGAAGGCTGGTTGCCGGATTAAAAAAGAAGCCACGCATACTGCGCAGGACCGACGAAGTTTATGAAAATAAGAACGCCGCCATAGTCGTCGAGGCTGCTTCTCAGGAGGCCGTGAGGCAATATTCGTTGGGCATCCTCAGATCAGGGAAAGATCTCGTCATTCTTAGCGTGGGTGCTCTTTCCGATGATGAACTTCTCAACCGCTTGAGGGCAGAAGCCAAAAAGCGAGGAAGGAAGATTTATATCCCCTCGGGTGCGGTGGTTGGGATCGACGGGGTGAAGTCCTTGGCGCTAAGGAAAATTAAGGAGGCCGAGTTGATTACCAGAAAACCGCCCTCTGCCTTTAAGGACAATGATTACCTGAAAGGAAAGAAAATAAAATTAACTGGGCTCAAGGCCCCGAAGGTAATTTTCAGAGGAACAGCGCGCGAGGCGGTGAAGCTCTTCCCGGCCAGCGTGAATGTCGCTGCCACTTTAAGTCTGGCCGGGGTCGGTTTCGACAGGACGTTGGTGACCATCGTGGCAGACCCGAGGATTAAGAGAAATATCCATGAAATTAGGATCTGCGGTGAGTCAGGCGAGATCCTGTCCAGATCGCTAAATGTGCCCTTTCCGGAGTCACCGCGGACCAGTTATCTGGCAGCGCTTTCTGCAGCGCGGATGTTGAAAAATCTGAGCGAGACCGTCCAGGTT
>JACIWF010000170.1 GCA_014361095.1 Hadesarchaea archaeon
GTGGGATCAATATATACCGACTTTACGCCCAAGCTCTTCAACGCGGCCGAGAAGATGCGGGCACTGGTTCGCTCACCCATCGCCAGGATGTCGTCATAATCCTTAGGATCGATGCTGCCTTGGGTGCTGTCCCTGGCCGCCTTCACCAACTCATCAGTGTAATGCCCCATCGCCGAAACCACCACGGCGATCTGGGTCCCCCTGCGATATTCAGCGGAAATGGATTTCGCTCCCAGCCTGATGCGATCGGCATTGCCCACGCTGGTGCCGCCAAACTTGACCACGACGCGCCTCATTTCAACCAACTTGGAATTCGATCGAGCCTAGTCAGATCATCGTACGTCTCTCTCCTCCTGATTATCTCTGCCCTCTCTCCGTTAACGAGAACCATGGCCGGCCTTGGTTGGGCAGTGTGCTGACAGGCCATGGCCAGCCCGTAAGCGCCCACATCGAAGACAACCGCCAGATCCCCCTGCTCCACCTTGGGCAGCCTTCTGTCCTTCCCGAGAAAATCTCCGGACTCACAGAGCGGCCCGGCAACGTTAACCAAGTGCTCGTTGCTCTGGTTCATCTTGTTGGCCAGTTCAATGTGGTGATAGGCTCCGTAGAGCGCAGGCCTCATCAGAGCATTCATGCCGGCATCAACCGCCACCCAGCTAGGCATCCCGGGGCGCTCCTTGATGTAACCAACTCTGGCCAGAAGCACGCAGTAATCACCAACAATAAAACGGCCCGGCTCCAGCAACAGCGTCGGC
>JACIWF010000171.1 GCA_014361095.1 Hadesarchaea archaeon
CAGCCCCCAGAGGATAAAGGTCATCTGGGCCCCTGCCATCGAGTAACAGAAACCACCAATGATCGGACCTAAGGCAACCCCGAAACCCCACCATCTGCCATAGGATCCCATTGCCCTTCCCCGGAACTCAGACTGTGAGCTGGCAACTATTGCCACCTGAACGTTTATCCAAAGGAGAGTTTCGGTTAGTCCCTGAAGTAGCCTGAGCGCCAGCAGCCAGGGAATGGATGGGGCGAAGGCATAAAGGGTCATCACAACCGCGGTGCTGAGGAAGCCACCGACGATAAATTTCTTCTTTCTGTGCCTGTCGCTGGCTCGGCCAACCGGCAGCGAAAAGACCAGCCCGAGGACCACGTAGGCGACGCCCAGCATCCCGATTTCAGTATAGCTGGCACCCAAGCTGCTGGCGTAAAGGGGGAGGGCAATGGCTGAGCCACCCATCGCCATGGACATCAGGAAGACAGCGATCATCAACCAGGACATATTCTGTAAATCGAAGTTTTTCCAAATAAATTTATTAACTCAGGTTCAGATGGTCGCAGTGTGATGATGATGCTGGAGACCCCAATTGTCATCGTGAACTTCAAGACTTATCTGGAGGCCACTGGGGAAAGCGCCGTCAAGCTGGCCCGCCTGATCCTTGAGGCCGGACAGACACATGGTGTTTCGGTGGCCGTGGCGCCGCAGGTGGC
>JACIWF010000172.1 GCA_014361095.1 Hadesarchaea archaeon
CACTTCTACTTTTCAGTGGCTTTTTTTGTGCTGGTGCCGATTTCCTTCTGGATAATGGGTGCCGGTATATTTCGTTCGGGATCTAAGGGTTGGGGGGCACTGACGGTCGTGCTGGGGGCGGTGGGGGCTCTTCCTTGGGTTCACCACTGGACCGCCGTGGCAATTCCTGAGTTCTTATCGGCCCTATGTTTTACAGCCTGGAGCTTGGTTCAGGGCGCGAGATTTTCCCAAGGCCGGGTGTGAAAACCGATCAAAAGACCGCTTTGTCGCGGGGAAAAACAGACTTTATACTTTCCTGGACAAAAAACCAGTATTCGAATAGTTTTTTCTCCATCTCCCGGTAATTGCTAAATTCGCTGCTGACCAGTGACCAGAACTTTTTGCCGTGCCCTCTTACCCGAAGGTGGGCTACTTCATGGCAGGCGAGGTACCAGACCAGCGATTTGGGCAGATGGACGAGTCTCAGGTTGAAGTTCAGGTTGCCCCGGAAGGAACAGCTGCCCCACTTGCTCCTGTGTTTTTTAATGCAGATCCTCTTAAAGCCAACACCAAACCGGTCGCTGTAGTAGGCCACCGCCTTATGCAGTTCCTCGTTGAGCATCTTCTTGAGCATGGCCGCCAGCCTTTTTTTCTGATTGGCATCATCTAGGTCGAGTTCGACTATTCTCTTTTCTGGGTCAAAAAGCAATGA
>JACIWF010000173.1 GCA_014361095.1 Hadesarchaea archaeon
TCAAACGGTTCATTCCCTGATAAAATCAACGAGATGAGGGAATATGTCGACGCAATTGGATTCAGCATCGACAGCCACGTTGGCCCGGAGCATGATGCTCACCGGGGATGCCCGGGCATCTTCGAAAAATGTCTGGCGAGTGTGAAGAACTGCCAGAAATTGGGGATAAGCTCCTTTGCCAACACGCCGCCCAACCGATATATCATCGAAAAGATCGAGGACTACGTGGATTTTGTAAACAATGAGCTGGGCGCACCCGTTGGCTTCTGTTTTCCCGAGACCAACGGTGGAGATTACTTCTCAAAAGGCGAGAGCATCATCAGCGGGCTAAGTAGAGAACAGATAGCAGACTTCTTCAGCGCGGCGCTCAGGCTGAAAAGATCGGGATATGGGATCATCAACACTGACATTTTTTTGAAGGAAGCCATAGCATACGCGAGGGGCAATTTCCGCAGCTTGAGCCGTTGTGGCGGCGGCCGCGTCGTCTACTGGGTCGATTGGTCCGGAAATGTTCATCCCTGTTTTAACAAAGGGGCAATTCTGAGCGGTGGCAGGAGGTGGGAAAAGTACAACTCGGCCGGCTGCAACGATTGCTTCACCCAATGCTTCAGGGAACCGTCATCATTTGTTTACCAGCTGCCCTTCTCGCTCAGAGAGT
>JACIWF010000174.1 GCA_014361095.1 Hadesarchaea archaeon
CTGAGAAGTGCCCCAACTGCGGCGCGCCAAGGGAAAAATTCGAGAAGCTGTCGGAGGATAAGGCGCAGCTGATCGAGAGGTCCAGGTACACCAACGATCTTCACGTTTCGCTGCAGAGGCTGCTTCAAGAAGTCTTGGCTGTTGCAGAAAATGGAATCAGGGACAACCTTGACCCGAGATGTCTGGAGATATTCACTCAGGCCAAGGAGATGGCTTGGACAATAAGGCAGAGGTCAAAAACCGAGGTTCAGACCCACGTTGGCAAGGGCAAATGGGGCTGAACCAGAGCCGCGAGGTGGAGGAGAGTTTAGAAGTTAAAAACGTTGCCTAGGTTGGGAGAAAAGGCACCTGATTTTGAGGCCGTGACCACCCAGGGAAAACTGAAGCTGTCCGATTTCCGTGGCAGCTGGCTGATGCTATTTCCGCGGTCGTCGAGCCGGTCGCGGCTGTAATCGGGGCGGCGGCCGTGATTGCGTCCCGCTCGATCCTTCCCTATGCTCTGGCCTTTGCCGCCGGCGCGATGATATTTGTGGTCATCGAGGAGCTGGTCCCTTAGTCTCAGACCGGAGGCAACCCTGATCTGGCCACCATCGGAGCCATCTTGGGTTTTGTGATAAT
>JACIWF010000175.1 GCA_014361095.1 Hadesarchaea archaeon
CCATCATCATTGGGCATATCCTGCTGGCGATCCCCTACTCCACACTGGAGCTAACCTCGAGGTTCATCGGGATCAACATCAGCCTTGAGGAGGCGGCGATGGACCTGGGGGCCGACAGACTGACCACCTTCAGAAAGATCACCCTGCCGCTGATTATGCCTGGGATCGTCACCGCCGCAATCCTGTCATTTATCATCTCTTGGGAAGACGTCGCCATGGCGGTTTTGCTTGCCGGAAGTCAGCAGACGGCACCGGTCTTCATGTTCACGCTGATCACAAAGCTGCCTAAATTCGTGCCGATATTAACTGCCATGTCCGCCATCATGTTCGGCATGGCCATCGTGCTTGCCGTGCTGATGAGGAAAGCGGAAAGATTCTCAGTTAGTTAGTAAATAAAAAAAATAAAATAATTTCTACTTCTGCGCTAGCCCGGAGGCAGCGCCCTTGTCGTTGGCCTGTGTGCTATCCAACACCGGCGGCTATTTTGGCCTCTGTCCATGCCTCAAAGTACTTGTCCCAGATTTCCGGATCCGGGTGCTCCCAGTTATAGAAAATTCCCTTGCTCAACAACGCATCCGGGTTGTC
>JACIWF010000176.1 GCA_014361095.1 Hadesarchaea archaeon
GAAAGCTGCTTTCCCATGACGCGCACGCCTTTGCCCCCGGTAAGGCCCAGGGGCTTTAGGACCACATCCGGGCACTCCCGCAGGAGCCTTTCCACGGCGGGAAGGTCCCTGAGCACCCACCAGCGCGGGAACCCCCTGCCCAAATTCCGGGCCATGAAACCGCGCATGAAGGACTTGTTTATCTCTATTTGGGCCAGTGCCTTCTTCGGCCCCACGCAGGGGACGCCCCGCTCCTCGAGGGCGTCGACGGCTCCTGCGGCGAGGGGCGTCTCGGGGCCGAACACCACAAGCTCGGGCCTTATCCGGGCGACGTAATCAAGGAGGGAACCTACATCATCCAGGTCCCCCTTTTTCCAATCCTCCACCAGGGCCCTTATCCCCGGGTTGGGGGTGGCCATGTAGGCGAACAGCCGCGGCCGGGAGGGGGAACGATATAGGGCCGCCGCGATGGCGTGCTCCCGCGCCCCGTGTCCGACGACGAGGACCTTCATCCCCCCTCCCCCCTGACCCTTCGGGCCACCTGCATCAGGCTGCGCACCCGGGCCGGGTCCACCGGGTTTTCCACCTTCCCCTCC
>JACIWF010000177.1 GCA_014361095.1 Hadesarchaea archaeon
GTCGGCCCCCAGGTCCATCGCCGCCTCCTCAAGGCTGATGTTGAACCCGATGAACCTCGAGGTTAGCACCAGTGTGGAGTAGGGGATCGCCAGCAGGATATGCCCAATGATGATGGTTGCCAGCGATGGCTCCATGCCCATCCTCAGCAGGAAGGAGAGCAGACTTATCCCCATGATGATGTAGGGGACAACCATCGGCAGCAGAAGCAGCCCGGTAAAGAGATTTTTTCCAAAAAACTTTGTTCTGACCATTGCGTAGCCACCACAGATTCCTAAGATCACAGCCACCACGGTGGTAACGCCGGCGACGATGAAGGAATTAATAATGGAGTCCACAGCTCCCGGAAATTGCAGCAGTGCTTCATACCACTTAGTGGTTGGGAAGTTTTTCAGCGGCAGGGCAGGGGATTCATTGAGGGAGAGCAGGAACAGGATGGTTATCGGTGAGAATGCCAGAACCACAGCGAAGATGATAATGATGGCCCAAAAGATTTTCTCCTTTTTCATCTAGAGACTCTCCATCAATTTTTCAAAGCCTATTTTTCGGAAAAGGGCAATCACGGCCAAGATGAC
>JACIWF010000178.1 GCA_014361095.1 Hadesarchaea archaeon
TCCCGCGCTGCCAATCTCCTTAGCCAGCCATTCCGGAACTAAACCTGTATGGGCACTGATGAAAAGACCGGTCTGCTCCTTTATCTTCTCTATGGTGTCTAAAAAGGGCTCAAAGGGCACATATCCCTCAGCATTGAAACCGCCGCTAAGAAGAACTCCGACCGCGCCCTTTGAGGACAAATCAAGACACCTTTCATACAGAGATGCTGGCGTGGGACACGAAATCATACCTTTCAGATAACGGCGGCCGCAGTGCTTACAGTTTAACGCGCAATCACTCCCAGTAATGGATATGGTGGGAAAAGCTGGATGAGGGTAACAGGCAAGGAGTTCACGGCGATGCTTTAGTTTTACCGATAATGCTTGTCCAATTTTGGATGACATTAACGTTTCCTCAGCCATTCTTGCGAAGCGTATTTTGATCGAAGTTCGGCGGCGAGATCCAGCTCGGCCTTCTCCATTTCTCCCTCGACCAGCTCTACATTCAGGGCCGCTTCAAATCCCTTCACCATCGCCTCTCTCACTTGCTCAAAACTTGGTCTCTTACCCAGCTCGCGTTCCACCGTGGTC
>JACIWF010000018.1 GCA_014361095.1 Hadesarchaea archaeon
CCCGTTGATCTGACCGTCTTCGACGAGAGGCAAAAGGCGCTGATCTCCAGTGAACTTAGGATCATCGGTTGAAAAACCAATCCTCCAAACTAGTTTTTCCAGACATGATGTTGTTTGATCCAAAGAAGATCAGCTGGAAAGATCATCCGCCAAGAAACTCCTTGTTCACCTTCAGCACGTTGGTCCTGAAGTAGCGCTCCTTGGTTATGGCGTGCTTCCGCTCGAGATTTTTCACCAGCGTGCTCAGCTTCGACTTCGACAGGTCAAGTTCGCGCCTGAGCCTGTCCTGGTAGGCCTGTCCGTTCGAGCGCAGGATTGCCTCAAAGACCAGCCGCTCATCATCGGTCAGCGTCATCAGGACCACACGCATCGCCCGTTCAGTGGAATATTTTCTGAAGACAAATGTCAGGACCGTGGCTATTCCGCCGGCAATCGCCACCATGATGCCGATTGTAACCAAGATAGAATATATCTCAACATCAGGTGAGGACTACAGCGGGCCATAGGTCAGCGTCAGGGAAATCGGTGATCTGATCGCCAAGCTTGGGGCGAGCAAGGGGCTGCTCCTGGTCCCAAGCCAGTCAAATGTAATAGTATATAAACAGGTGGCTTACAATGTGGGACCATTTATCAGAATCATACTTGAGCCGGTGGCAGTTAATCTGAATGAATGCCCGAAAATATGGGCTGGAGGATAAGTTCAAGAGGTCTCGACCATCCAAGAAGCCATTGCCATTATGTTGGAATGAACCGTGTATTGCGGAACTTGTTCCATCCTTCAGCCGCTGCCAAAATCCTGAAATATCCCCTTTTTCTTCATCAGGCTGCAGATGGCACAGTAACGCCTAACTACATCGGCCTGGCTAAGCTTGCCGCTGGCCACATCATCGGCGAGGCTCCTGATGTCATCGCCAATGGACTTCATCAGCTTTTTTTCCAGCTCCCTCTTTCCCCTGAGCGCACTGAGATACTGGCTGACCGCGGGCTGGGTGATCCCCAGCTTCTTCGCCACCTCAACCTGGCTCAGCTCGTAGCGCTTGACCAAGTCCTTTACCACCATCGCCCGGATCGTCGGCAGCACCTGTCCACTGACGAGTTCGCACAGCGGCTTCATCCTTTCACCAATTATACTCTTAACCTCGACTTATATAACCTCGTTATAACCCTTCCCTTTCGACCTCAAAAAAGTGAGCGGGAACTGAAAGTGGTCCGGCCGGCTAGGCCCCCAGCATTGACTTCAACTTTGACCAGAATCCCGGCTTTTTCTCAGGGGCCGCCTCCTCCTTGGCCTCGGCCGCTGCTTCGGGTACCAACTTAACCTTAGGATATTTCTCCACATTCAGATATTTGTAAACGGTGAGATAGGAGAGATTGAGCTCCTTGGCTATCTTCTGATAGGTCATGCCCTGACTTCTCAGCTCCCGCATCTTCTTTACAACTTCAGAGGTTACCTTTCTTCTTTTATCAACTTTCATAATTTACTGTTTCCTCCTCTTTGTATATTAAATTATTTTTTGTTTAAAATGAACGATATAAAATTATCTCCAGATTAGATGTGCGACAACAAAACCGATTCTCACAACCTTTACGGCAATTATATATGTTATAAAAATCACAGGTCATTGGTGACTCATGGCCGAAAGAGGGCAGGTCGGTAGCACCCTCATCGGACTCGGCGCCTTTCTGATATTTTTAGGGATCCTTTTTCTGCTGCTGGTGCTGCTGGGATATCTACCCAACCAAACCTGGATCTTCTCCTGGATCACGACCAACCGGGCCGCGGTGGTAAGCGTCATCCTCGGGATAATCCTCCTCGGTGCCGGGCTTCACACCAGAGCCGCCGTCAAGAGATATGAAAGAGAGCTTGAGGAGCTGGAAGAGGCCAGAAGACAGCAGGAGGCCATAATAAGGGCCAAGGCGATCAAACTCGGCAAGGCCCGGGCTAAGGCCAGAAAAAAGGAGATCGCCCTGAAGCTCGCCCACGCCAAGCTGAAGAAAGCTAGGCTGAAGGCGGAGAAAAGAAAACAGGCTTTGCTGAGGGTGCGCGGCAAGCTGGGTGAACGCAGCAAGCGGTTGAAGAGGATAAGAAAACTGGCCGAGGTCTGAAGAGGGCAAGTGCGTAAAGCTTCAGAAATGGGCACTTCTTTGAAACCAAGTTAATCATAAAAAGATTGAAGTCGAAAATCTTCTGCAAAGGATGATCTCAATGAGCATCAGGGTCAAGGTTGAACTCATGCCAGGCCTCAGACCCATCCGAAGGGAAAATGTCTTTGAGATGGAGCTGCCTGCGGACACCACCCTGAAATCAATGCTGCTGGAGGCTGGTTTCAGGGAGGACGAAATCGAACATCTGCGCGTCTTCGTGAACGAAAAACTGGCTCCGTTAAACAAAGCATTAAAGGATGGGGACAATATCTGGATAGGAATCGTGATGGGAGGAGGAGAGCATCATTAAGACCTACAACAGGGCTTTGCTCTGGGACTTTGAATATTTTGAGCCTGCGAACATCACTGAGGCGGTGAGTTTACTCCAGAAATACGGTGATGAGGCCAGGGTGATTGCCGGTGGCACCGATCTGCTGGTTGACATGAAAAATGAAAAAATCCAACCAAAATTTTTAGTAAGCATCATGAAAATTCCCGAGCTGAAGTGCATCGTCGAGGATGGAGCGGAGCTTAGCATCGGCGCTGCGACAACTCTGGCGGAGATAGAGGAATCTCGACTCATTAAGGAGAGATACGGACTCATCCACGAGGCGGTAAAGGAGCTGGGAACGGTGCAGGTCAGGAACATGGCCACAATCGGGGGCAACATCTGCAATGCCATCCCATCTGCAGACCTGCCGCCGGCGCTGGTGGCCCTTGACGCCCGCTTAAAAATAGTAGGAGTAAACGGCGAGAGAACTCTGCCGCTTGAAGAATTTTTCCTCGGCGTAAGAAAAACCAAGCTGAAAAATGAGCTGCTGAAGGAAATCGTGGTGAGGAGACCTCCCGAGCGCTCGGGAACTGCTTTCATCAAGCTGGCGAGAACATCCGAAGATCTGGCCATCGTTAACGTCGCCGTCAGAATCACTCTCAACAAGGACAACATCTGCGAGGAAGCGAGGATCGTGGTCGGTGGCGGCATCGGCCCCACTCTGCTCAGGTCCAGGGAGGCAGAAAAAATCATCGAGGGCAGAAGAGTGGACGAGGAGATCATCAACAGGGCTGCTGAAGTCACAAGTCAAGGTTTCCAGTGCCGACGCGACTCGATCCGCGCCCCGCCGGAATATAAAATTGAGGTGGGCAAAGTTCTGGTAAAGCGGGCTTTGATGAAGGCGCTGAGAAGGGTCAATGGTGAAGAATAATGAGGGAGATAGAATTCACCGTCAACGGAAGAAAAAGAAAGGTGCTGGTCAGACCCAAGGATCTGCTGCTCAACGTGATAAGGGATGAGCTGGGCCTGAAGGGAACCAAGTATGGCTGCGGAACCGGTGAGTGCGGCGCCTGCACGGTGCTTCTCGACGGGAGACCTGTCCTCTCCTGCCTGACGCTGGCCGTCGCCGCTGATGGAAGAAACATCACCACCATCGAGGGCATAGGGACTGACGAAAATCTCCACCCCATCCAGCAGGCCTTCATCGACGCCGGAGCCATCCAGTGCGGCTATTGCACGCCAGGAATGATAATCTCGGCCAAGGCCTTGCTGGACAGAAATCCAAATCCTACCGAGGAAGAAATCAGGCGGGCGATAAAGGGAAATCTCTGCCGCTGCACCGGATATGTCAAGATCATCGCTGCCATCCAGCTGGCCGCAAAGAGAATGAGGGGTGAAACAACATGAGGGAATTCAAAATTGTAGGTAAAAGCGTCAAAAAAATCGATGCCGGGCTCCTAGCGCAGGGGAAACCGCTTTTCACCGACGACGTGAAGTTTGAAGACATGCTCCACGCCAGGATCCTCTGGAGCCCACACGCCCATGCCCGCATCAGAAACATTGACACCAGCGAGGCCGAGGCTCTGCCAGGAGTCCACGCGGTGCTGTGCTACAAGAATGTGCCCCGTGTGCCGCACACGAGCGCCGGGCAGGGCTGGCCAGAGCCTTCACCTTACGATATGGTCATGTTCGACAACAAGGTCCGCTACGTCGGCGACCGGGTGGCAGCGGTGGCCGCAGAAACTGAGGAGATCGCCGAGAAGGCCCTCCGCCTGATCAAGGTTGACTACGAGATTCTGCCTGCCATCTTCGACCCGGAAAAGGCCATGGAGGAGGGGGCGCCAGTGATCCACGATGAACCCGACTGCCGCCAAGTACTGCCGCTCTTCTACGACCCAAAACACAACCACTGCGCCCACATCGAGGTCAAGACGGGTGATCCCGATCGAGGGCTGCAGGAAGCCGACATCGTGGTCGAGCACACGGTCAAGAACCACTATGCCCAGCACTGCGCTCTGGAGCCGCATTCGTGCATCAGCTATCTGGACCCGATGGGGCGCCTGGTCGTCCGCAGCTCAACGCAGGTGCCCTACTATGCGCGCAGGATCATCGCCCAGTGCCTGCAGCTGCCGGAGAGGATGGTCCGCGTCATCAAACCGAGAATCGGTGGCGGCTTTGGATCCAAACAGGAGATCGTCGTCGAGGATGTTTGCGCCATGTTGACGCTGAGAACAAGGCGTCCGGTCAGGCTCGTCTTCACCAGGCCCGAGGTCTTCGTCTCCACGAGGACCCGCCACCCGATGGTGATGAGGGTGAAAACCGGGGCGAAAAAGGACGGAACCGTCACGGCAATAAAAATGCGCGTCATCAGCAACACCGGGGCCTACGGTCCCCACTGCATGACCGTCCTCGGCAGCACCTGCGCCAAGACGCTGCCGCTCTACCGGTGCCCGAACATCGAGTTCATCGGCGACACCGTCTACACCAACCTCCTCAACGCCGGGGCCTACCGGGGCTACGGTGTCCTGCAGGGGACCTTCGCCATGGGGATCATGATGGACGAGATGGCCCACGCGATCGGCATGGACCCGATTGAATTCTGGAAGAAAAACACCATCAGAGTGGGGGAGACCTCGCCCATCTTCAGCGCCCTGAGCGAGATCGGAAAGGGCGCCGAGCAGAAGGTCGACAGCTGCGCTCTGCCCGAATGCATCGACCGGGGTGCTGAGGCCTTCAGGTGGAGGGAAAAGCGCGAGCGCTACCGCAATCAACCGGACGGTCCCATCAGACGCGGCGTTGGCATGGTCTGCACCGTGCACGGCGGCACTGTTGCCCTCTTGGACGCCAGCTCGGTCACAGCGAAGATGAACGAAGATGGTTCCTTTAACCTCCTCATCAGCGCCAGCGATGTCGGCGGCGGCTGCGACACCGTGCTTTCACAGATCTTTGCCGAGGCGCTGGACATCCCGCTGGATGATGTGGTCGTCTATCCCACCGACACCGACGTCACCCCTTATGACAAAGGAGCCTACGCCTCGGGAACCACCTACCTCTCCGGGCTGGCCGTCATCAAAACTGCTGAGGAGATCAAAAAGCAGATTTTCAAGGTGGCCTCGGAGATGCTGAACGAACCGCCCGAGAACCTGAAACTGGAGAACAAGGGGGTGGTGTCGGTCAAAAGCGGCAACAGGTTGGAGTTCAGCCAGATCGCCAGACGGTCCCTCTACAGCAAGAACCAGACTCAAATCGCGGCGACGGCTTCAGAGTACAGCCGCCTGCACCCGCAGACGTTCACGGCTCAGTTCGCCGAGGTCGAGGTTGACATGGAAACGGGACAGGTCAAAGTGATCTCCTACGTTTGTGCAGTTGACTGTGGCACGGCGATCAACCCGACGCTGGCTGAGGGCCAGGTGGAGGGATCAATCATCAACGGGATAAGCTACGCCCTCACCGAGAAATTTGTCTTTGAAAACGGCCGGGTGTTAAATCCCAACTTCAGGGACTACAAGATATTCTCCGCTCCCGACATCCCCGAGATAAAAACCATACTCGTGCCCAGCTATGATCCCACCGGACCCTTCGGCGCCAAGCCCATCGGAGAGCCGGCCATGGATGGAGTTCTGCCCACCATCTCCAACGCCATCTACAACGCCATCGGCATCAGGTTCACCGAGTCCCCCTTCACGCCCGAGAAGGTCCTCAGGGCCATAAAGCTGAGAAAAAGCAACAGGGCTCAGCCTTAAGATACGATAGCAAATAAACACCTCAGCCCAAGCTTTCAGCTCGCCCTGCCTCTAAGCGGTGCCCCTTTTATGTGCTGATGTTGTCTGCAACGAATGTAAAGGAAACCAAGTGCCCGGAAAATTCTACGCGCTGTCGAGTTCGTCTGTCGGAAAACCGTCGAATGAACGCTGCCCGCTCCTAAACATCTCGAAACCGCCTTTGAGTTAGTTGCACTCTCCACCGCATATCATGAACTGTCCCGGCCAGCTCCAAAACACCACAGCAACTAGAAACTGCTCTGAACCCAGTGCAGGACCGACTTACAAAAGTTTATTAGATAACTACGTTGAAAAATTTGAGGTTCTGTTGTGCCGGCTGCTAAAATATTGGTGCTGATTGCAATCGTGATGGTGGTGGCAGTCGGCGCGGGTGTTTTTATCCTTATGCCGAAAATTTCAATCCCACCTCCGCCCAGCTCAACAGAGCCCGAGAGCGAGACGCCCACACCAACGAGAAATCCAAAGGCAAATGTGATCGGTTACGTCACAGATAATCTGTCAAATCCGATAGCCGGGGTCACCGTTCATCTGGGTGGTCTGGTTCAGGCGCTGGTGAACGACCTGATAATGCCGATAATCCAGCTGGCGGTTCCGGGGACGATGTGGGAGGCCATAGAGCTCGGTCCTTTCAGGGTGGGACACTTCATCGGCGCGTTGATAACCTTTCTGATAGTCGTGCTGGTGATCTTCCTCATCGTGAAACTGAGCAAGAGATGGGGCATCGAGTGAACCGGGCCCCATTTATCTGTTTTTTAATTCAGCCTCCACTTGGTCGACCTTGGCCAGCAGCAGCAGGCCCAGCACGGCGTCCTCCTTCCGCGGCGTCTCCATCGTGAAATGCAGCGCCAGAAATCTCGCCCGCTGCAGCCTGCTCTCGTAGTCGGGCGGTGCCTGCTCCGCGAGGCCTTCCAGTTCAGCGTGTCCCTGACGAAGCAGCTCGGAGCCAAGGATTCCAGAGACATCGACCGCTGTCTCCTCCGGCAAACGGCACTTTCCACAATTTCCCGAGGCACAGTTGATCACCGGCTCCCCACAGACACCGCACACCGCCGCCGCCCAGATCAGGCGCGACACGGCGTTGGCCACCCTCAGTATTTCCTCGCGATCCATCGCCTGCTGTATCTTTATCTTCCCGTTCCTGAAGATGCTGATGTCCCGTCCGCCCCACCTCAGCTTGGCCACCCCCAGAGCTTCGCTGCATCTGAGGTCGGCAAAGCGGTGGCGATGAACCCTCAAGAGCGAACAAAGTTTCTCGGCATCCAGAAACCTCGAATCGATCTCTCTGGTGAGCTCTATGTCGGCCATCAGCTTGCCGCGTTCTGAGGTGCATGGCTGCACGTAAAGCAGCGCTTCCTTCCTGATCCCGACCAAGTCACGGACATCGATCCCCTTGGTAAGCAGGCAGTCTTCCCTGAACTTCGGCAGCGTCACCCTCTCTTCATCCACAGCCATCATCCCTGTGGCCCGGCACCGGATCTGGTTTTCCTGTACTCGGCGAGCGCCTTCTTCAGGGTTTTATAGGAGAGCACGGCGCAGTGCATCTTTATCGCCGGCAACCCGCCCAGCGCCTCAGCGATTTCCTTGATCTGCAGCTTTTCGGCCTCATCAACCGTCTTCCCCTTGATGAGATCCACAGTCACGTCACCGGTGGCTATGTTGGCCGCACACCCGAAGGAGAGAAACCTAGCATCAACGATCCGGTCGTTTTCGATCTTCAAAAACATCCGGAACATGTCACCGCACTGCGGGTCGCCCTCCTCAGCCACCACGGTCGGGTTCTCCATCTCCCCGATGTTCTTCGGATTCCTGAAGCGCTCGAGCAACTTCTCACTGTACTTGAGCATCCCCCGCTCCGTGTAATCAACCGTCACTCCACCACCTCACAGCTGCTCCGGCTTCACCGGGCTTATCCTCCTGAGCTGCTCCACCACGCGCGGCACCACGCTCAGCGTGTAGTCTATCTCCTCCTCGGTGTTATATCGGCCCAGGGTGAACCTTATCGTCCCGTGGGCCACAGCCGCCTTGACCCCGATCGCCGTGAGAACATGGCTGGGCTCCAGCTTGGTCGTGGAACAAGCGGAACCCGTGGCGACCGAAATCCCGTGCAGGTCCAGGTGCAGCATCATCGATTCTCCCTCCACGCCCTTAAAGGAACAGCTGACGTTCGCCGGGCTGCGCTTATCTCCCCGCGGGCCGTTAATCACGGTGTAGGGGATCTCCTCCAGCCCTGCCATCAGCTTGTCGCGCAGTCTCCGCATGCAGGAAACATCGCGATCAAAATTCTCGGCCATCAGTTCGGCCGCCCTGCCAAATCCAACTATGCCGGGAACATTCTCGGTCCCTGGTCTCAGCTTAAACAGAGAGATGTAACCGTAAGAAACGGGCTCGATGGGTGTCTCCTCGGCGACGAAGAGGGCACCGACACCCTTGGGGCCGTGAACCTTGTGGGCGCTCAGACTCAGCAGGTCTGCGCCCATCTTCTTCACATCGATCCTGACCTTACCATAGCCCGCTGCAGCATTGACGTGAAAGTATATTTTTTCCCGACGCCCGCGCAGAATTTCGCCGATCTCCTCAACTGGTTCAATTGTGCCGATCTCATCGTTCACGTTGGCGACGCTCACCAGTATCGTCTCTTCGGTCAGCTTCCTCTCGAGCTCAGCGGTGTCAACAAAGCCCTCACTATCAACGGGGAGATAGTCGACCTTGAAGCCCTCTCTCTCCAGCCTCTCGCAGACCCTCAGCACCGAGGGGTTCTCCACCTTGGTGGTGATGATGTGCCGGCCGCGATGGCGATTGGCGTAGGCGACCCCGCGGATGGCCATGTCGTTGGACTGGGTCGCCCCGGAAGTGAAAATTATCTCCTCGGGTTTGGCATTGATGGTCCCCGCGACGGCCCGCTGCGATCTCTCCACGGCCTCGGCGGCCTCGAGGCCAAGGGAATAGGGGAAGACCGGGTGGCCGAACTTCTCCGTGAAATAGGGAAGCATGGCGTCAAGGACCTCCCTGGCAACAGGGGTGGTAGTGCCGTTGTCCAGATAAACCCTCACGCGAGCACCAAGGGAATTATAACTCATTTATAGCTTATACTTTTATTCCCGCTGGAGCTGTTTTATTCATGATGATCTCATGGATGAACTGACCTTCAGGAGCCTCTACGCGGTGTTCGGGGCAGCTCTCTTCCTCCTGCTGTTCTTCGTCTTCAGCCGCAAACTCGACCGCAAGACCTTCGTGGTTCCGGTGGCGGTGGGCACCATCTTCTCAGTCGTCACGGCCCAGTTCATCGGCGGGGGCATTGCCTCGCCTCTATTCGGCGGCATCCTGACCGGATACCTGATAAAAAATATCGGCGAATGGAAAACCCTCTTTCGGGCCGGAGCCGTCAACGCGACCCTGACCCTGGCGCTACTGTTCCTACCCATCCACCTCTCCCTTTACCAGACCAGCCTTCCAGATATCCTGGCAATGATCGCCACCTCCGGCTACGCGATAAACGCGGAGCAGCTCCTCTACCTGCTCATCGGCAACTTTCTCCTCTATTATGTGACCATCTTCGTCCTCCTTACCGGGGTGGGCGCCATCCTGGGCAGCTACCTGCGCCGAGTTTTGATGCCCGCAAAGCAACTTTAGCTGACAACATCGATTCTAGAAGCGCAAGCAACCGTAATCCATTTATCCGAAAAAATAGACTATTTCACGGTAGCGGGAGAGCTACCCTCCGTAGCGAGCTAAGGCCTACAAGGGTAGGGCAGCGTGGAGTGCCCGCCGGACGTGGGGAAAACCACGGGCGAAGCTCATAAGGCGTCAAGCCGTGGGTTTGGCGCTCCTGCGATACCCGGAGTCATCCGTGTCAACGCACGGGTGCCGGAAGTCGGTGGTTCAAGAGAGGTCGGCGGTTGCCGGCTTCTGAAGTTCCACCCCCCGCTACCAATTCAAAACAATTTTGAAGCCGCTTTAACAGCCGACCAAAAATCTCTTCTCCTTTGACCGCGAGAGTTTATTGGGATGATAACGTGGTCGACTTCTTCTTCATCATCTTTTCAACCTTTCTCTTCGGCCCGCTCGGCTCCACACCCTACTGCTTCTCCCAGGGTCTGTCCATCATGGAAACGGCGGTTCTGGTGAGCATCGTCCACGCTGCCCTGGTCCCGATCTGGTTCCTCATCTTGGAAGCCATCCGCTACCGACTGATCTACGAGAACCGTCTGATCAAGAGGATAGCCCGCAGCGCCTGGGCCAAGTCGGAGAGGATCCGGGCCAGCATCGAGAAAAACACCAAGGAATTTGAGCGCAGGGTGGGGCAGAAGGGGTTCGGGCTGGGCGTGGTGGCGTTCACCTTCACCTTTGGCGTCTCTTGGGCCGCCCTCGCCGCCGTGATGCTGAACATCAAGAAGACTACGATAATTTATTCCATTGCCGTGGGCGCGGTAGCCTCAAGCGTCTTCACCGCGGTCATCTTGGGAACCGTCGGAGCCCTGCTGCCCAGCCCCTGGCTCCTCTACCTCGTCGGCGTGGGCATCATCCTGCTGATTTTCGGCTACCAGAAATATCGCGAGCGCAGGCTGCTGCACGAGTTCTCCCGGCCAAAACAGCTGTGATGATACCGAACCGGATTCACTTAACTAGGCCGACGCTGCAGAGATACTCGGCGGCCAAAACCGCGCCCTTCGCCGCCCCCAGCTCGGTGTTGTGGGAAAGCACAGTGTACTGAAAGCCGTTGTCAAAGACATTGGCTTCCACTCCACCGATGACGGCGGCCATCCCTCCCTCGACCAGGCAATCAAACCTCGGCTGAGGCCGGTCAACCGCCTCGGTGACGACAATTGGCTGCTTCGGCGCCGTCGGTAGGCCCAGCCGCTGCGGTTCACCACGGTAGCTCCTCCAGGCCTCCTTCAGCCCCTCAACGGTGCATCGGTCCCTCGTCTCGATGAAAACCGACTCCGTGTGGCCATCGAGGACCGGGACGCGGTTGCACTTGCAGGCTATCTTGAATGAAGCCGGGACAATTTTGCCATCGATGAAATCACCGAGCAGCTTCACCGTCTCCTTCCTGACCTTCTCCTCCTCCCCCTTGATGTACGGGATCACGTTGCCCTCAAAGGTACCGGAAACATAGTTGGGCGAGGGCTCGGGCAAGCTGCTGCCCTGGGCCCGGCGCTGGCTCGCCCAGCTGCTGACCGCCGCATAACCGGCACCGGAAACCGCCTGCATCGACGCCATCGTCACCCTCTCCAAGCCGAAGCGATCATAAATTGGTTTCAGCGACAGCACCAGGCCGATGGTGGTGCAGTTGGGCTGCGGAACGACGAAGCCCTTCCAGCCCCGCCCCCTCCGCTGAACCTCGACTATCTTCACGTGGCTCTCGTTGACGCCGGGCAAATAGGTGAAGCTGTCATCAAAATACCGGTAAGCCGAGGCCGTGCTGACGACCGGCTTTTCTCTGGCAATCTTGCCCTCGATTTCAAGAGCCGTCTCCGAAGGCAGCGCGGAGAAGAAGAGATCTGCCTCATCGCCGCGGACATTGTTAACGTCCTTTACCTCCAGGTCAAGAATCCTTCTCTCAGGTGTGGCTTTGACGAACCACCTGGATTCCTCGGTGCCGAATCCCAGCGCCTCGGCATAGCTCTTTCCGGCCGACCTCTCCGAAGCGAAAAGGGCAGAGACCTCAAACCACGGGTGGTTCTGCAGGTTTACGACGAACTTCTGCCCCACCTCGCCGGTCGCGCCCAGTATGCCCACGCTTATCCTCGCCATCATCACACCTGCCAAATTTTCATCAATACTATAACTTATGAGCGAACATCTTTTAACAGTTGCTTACCAAAAGCAGCTGGTGATCGGTTGCCGCGCCGCAAATACGGACACATGGTTGGACCGCTGCCACAACCTCCTAAGCCGGAGAAATGCCGCTTCTGCAGGCTGGGAAGGCCCTGCCCCTTCCACAAACAAAACCAACGTGTTCAGGACCAAGGGTAAAGATAAAGGCTGGTGATTTTACCCCCGGTTAATTTCTATTCATCAAAAATGATCTTAAGTTCCTTATTGCTCAGGGCCAGACTCTTGGAAATGAGCTGATTTTCTACCCAGCAGGCGTTCATCACCGCAACAGGCACGACGCAGGTGGGAGTCAAGCGTGACTCACGTGCCCTCAAAAAGATCTGGCTCGTCTCCGCCCGGTAGAGATCATCCTTGCTCAACTCAGATAAATTCTCACCGTACTTTTTTATCTTCGGGCAGCCGCTGTCCAGCTTCACCTTTGTTGACTGGCCATCGCTCACCGCCGTCACCACCGTCTTAAACCCGCAGAGCTTGCTGTCGACGATTACCTTGGTCGGCATCTTCATTACCTCTGTCCTCTCCTCTGCTGTTTGTAGCATAAAATATCTTCCTTAGGAAAGCTTCTCAAGTTTAAATCAGTGGGGATTAACCTGTGATCGCTAGAAAACCAGGACTCGTCTAATGTTCCCAAGAACCGATGCCTATTACTGCAGGCCCAGCACATCCTTCATGTCCCTTATCGCTCCGGGCTTGCCCTTCTTGACAACGTAGCGAATCGCCCTCATCGCCCCCGCCGCAAAAACCTCGCGGCTCTTGGCCCGATGGGTGATCTCCAGAACTTCATAGGGGTCTGAAAACAACAGTGTGTGATCGCCGACCACCTCCCCTTCCCGAAGCGACTTTATCTTAATTTCCTCGGGATCGATGCCGAGCTCCTCTGCTACTATTTCTGCTGCCCGCAGCGCCGTTCCGCTGGGTGCATCCTTCTTGTAGATGTGATGCACCTCGGTTATGCTGGGCTCGTAATCCCTGTCGAGGATGGCGGCTGCCTCTCGAGCCAGTTTGAAGAACACGTTCACTCCGACTGAGAAGTTGGGAGAGATCACCGCACGGATCCTGCCCCGTTTTATCGCCTTCTCGAGATCCTTTCTCTGCTTCTCCGTGAATCCCGTGGTGCCAACGACGACAGCAACCTTGGCCCTAGCAGCGGCCTTCACATTCTGCAATGAGGCCTCGGCAACGGTGAAGTCAACAAGGACATGGGGTTTGGTCTTCTTGAGGACCTCGCTGAGCTTGGTCGACTCCACGATACTAACGCCCAGCTTCTGGACGCCAGCGATCAACCCGGCATCCTTTCCCATCATCGGGTGCTCGGGCACTTCAAACGCCGCCACGAGCTTCATGTCTTTCTGGCCGGCCACCTGACGGACAATTGCTCTCCCCATTCTCCCAGCTGCACCGCAGACAGCTACCCGGATCATCGCAGCAACCCCTGCTCAACCAGAACCCGGCGCAACTTCTCCTGGCTCTCCGGCTGCATTTCCACCAGCGGCAGCCTGCAGCCACCGGCGGGCATCCCCATCCAGTTCATGGCCGTCTTCACCGGCACCGGGTTGGTCTCGATAAAGAGCGCCTTAAAAAGCGGCATGAGTTCATCGTTCAACCTCCTGGCAGTTTCGAGATCTCCCGATCGCAGGGACTCGACCAGCCTGACGACCCTGTCGGGCACAATGTTGGACGCCACGGAGATAACACCCTGGCCACCCAGCTTCATGATCTCAAAGGTCAGCGCGTCGTCTCCTGAAACTACCGTGAAATTCTCCCCGCGGGTCAGCTCAACAATCCTGGCCACCTGGTTGAGGTCTCCGCTGGCCTCCTTCACGCCCACTATGTTCTTCAGCCTAGCCAGCTTTGCCATCGTCTCCGGGAGCATGTTCACCCCGGTGCGGGAGGGAATGTTATATATTACCTGAGGAAGGTCAACCTCCTCGGCCAACTTCTTGAAATGAGCATAAAGTCCAGCCTGGGTGGGCTTATTGTAATAGGGCACGACGATCAGCGCTCCATCGGCCCCGACCTCCTTGGCATGTCTGGTGAGCATCAGCGCCTCCCAAGTGCTGTTGCTTCCGGTCCCGGCTAAAACCGGAACCCTACCACCTACCTCGTCAACAACTATCTCGACGACACGGTTGTGCTCCTCGTAGGAAAGCGTTGGCGATTCCCCGGTGGTGCCGGTTGGAACCAGACCGTGGATGCCCTTTCTGATCTGGAACCTCACGTTCTCGCGAAGTCCCTCCTCATCGATCTTCCCATCCCTGTCGAAGGGAGTCACCATCGCGGTATAAACACCCTCAAACATGGATCAACCCTCGATCTCCTCCATCGCCTTCTTGAAGAGCTTCAGCGCCTGCTCACGCACCTCCCAGTTGACAAAGAAGCTTATCGAGGCCCGGCTGGAGATGATCTCGATGATGTTGATCTTGGCCTGGGCCAGAGGTTCGGTCAGTTTTGCGATGACGCCCGGGGCATAGATAAAACGTTCACTCTCGGCAACGATCATGGCTATGTTGCCCTCGCTCGTGATCGCCTTCAGCTTGCTGCCGACGACGACGCGATGGAGAATCGTCATCGCCCTCTTCGCGTCCTCCTCGGCAAGATAGATGGAGAATGACCTGGGACCGATGGAAACCGCGTAGATATTTATCCTTGCCTTGCTCAGCGGGGTCGAAAACTTGGCCAGGATGCCGGGAGTGGTCTGCATTGACTCTCCCACAATCGTCAGCATCGCCAGCGGCTTTTCGTGCAGCCTCACGTTCGCCAAATTGTCACCTCTCGGACCAATTATCTTTGTTCCACTTACATGTAAATTACCGTGCCGGTAGTGTATAACTTTCGCGCTTATCTCCGGATCCTTGTAAGCCATGGCCCGCGGATGCATCACCTGGGCCCCAAACCTGGCGAGATCGGTCATCTCCTCGACGGTGATGCTCTTCAGAAGCTTTGCCCCGGCAACCCGGTTGGGGTCGGCCGTCATGACCCCCTCAACATCGGTGACGATGATCACCTCATCGGCCTTCAGACACCTGCCGATCAGAAAGGCGGTGATGTCGCTGCCCCCCCTGCCTATGGTCGTCACGTTGCCCTCCCGGTCACGCCCCAAAAAGCCGCAGATAACCGGGACTACCCCGTCCTCGAGAAGAGGGACGATGAACTTCTGCACCCGCTCTCTGGTGGCCTCGAAGTCGATGTTCGCCATGCCAAAGTTGCTATCGGTAATCACCGGCCAGCTTTCCATCGCGGGATCAATATATACCGACTTTACGCCCAAGCTCTTCAGCGCGGCCGAGAAGACGCGGGCACTGGTCCGCTCACCCATCGCCATGATGTCGTCAAAATCCTTAGGATCGATGCTGCCCTGGGTGCTGTCCCTGGCCGCCTTCACCAACTCATCAGTGTAATGCCCCATCGCCGA
>JACIWF010000179.1 GCA_014361095.1 Hadesarchaea archaeon
GTTGTGTTTGCATCTATCCTAGACCAGTCAAACCAGATTGTTATATTTTCACCAGCAGGCGTTGTAGTGTTTGGAACCTCTATTGAGTAGGGGAATGTTTCAAAGTCTGGAACATACATTGATGCGTTGAACCACCAGTCTGTGTTGTTGTTATCCTCAAATGCCAAGGTTCTGTGTGTGTCAGTTGCTTTGACTTCTACCTCTGTTGATGTGATTGAGTCTTGGAATAGTGTCAAGGCGAGCCTTGCAGCTGCTAATCCATCTTCCTTAACGTGGACAACTTGTCCATCGACCTCTGCAGTTGTTGGGAATGCAATTACAGCCTTTTCAATATTAAGACCTGCATATACGTTCTCGGTTTGAGCTGCTACTGCACCAAGGCCCCCTGCTACAAGGGCGCCGACACCCAGTGCAATTATTTTTCTTGCTTTCATATCTTTACACCTCCAATATATTGTAGGGGCTAAACCCCTAACTATGGTATTCTTCATTACCTATAGATGTCTTGGGGTTTATATACTTTTCGCTTTCAGACCCTTTCT
>JACIWF010000180.1 GCA_014361095.1 Hadesarchaea archaeon
CTTTGCGGATAACTTTATATAGAGCCACCGCGATTCACTTATTGCTGCTTCTACGCGGCGTTTTTGGGGTGTATAGTTTTGAAAGAGGAAAAACTTGAACACTTGAAAGGCACAACAACAGTGGGCATGGTGTGCAAGGATGGTGTCGTCTTGGCCACAGACTCACGCGCCACCATGGGCTACCTCGTGGCCAGCAAGAAGTCCAAGAAGATTTACAGCATCACGGACAGGATAGCCTTTACTACGGCGGGCGGGGTGGCCGACACAGAGCAGCTGGTCAACATGATGAGGGCAGAGGCGGCATATTATGCGATGCACAATGGCACCCCGATGAGCGTTTCAGCCTGCGCCAAGATGGTCTCCAACCTGATGAATTCTTACATCTACTATGCAAACCTGCTGGTCGGGGGCATGGACGACGACGTCCCCCGGTTGTTCTTCATTGATATCGATGGCGGCATGATTGAGGAGAAAATGCTGGCGACGGGATCGGGCTCCCCGGTTGCCTACGGCGTGCTGGAG
>JACIWF010000181.1 GCA_014361095.1 Hadesarchaea archaeon
GCTCTCGAACCTCTTTTTTCGTCAGGCCAGCTTCCGCGAGCGGGCTGATGACTCCGAACTCCGTCAGCGCGCGCAGACCGGGTCTAAAGTCTCGGTGGTCGTCGCTGTTGGTGCCGTCGAGGATGTGCCTGAAGCCGAGTTTTTTCCTGATTTTGTCCAGCCTTTCCAGGAGTTCCCGCTTGCAGTAGTAGCAGCGCTCCGGTGGGTTCTCGCGGAATTCAGGATTTTCCATTTCATCGGTTGAGATCACCATCAGCTTAATTCCAATCCTCTTCGCCACCGATTTGGCGGCCTCCAGCTCTCCCGGAGGATAGGTGGGGGAAAGGGCGGTGACGGCCACGACGCGGTCTCCAAGGACCTCGCGGGCGACGGCGCACACCAACGAGGAGTCGACCCCGCCGGAGAAGGCAATGACTGCGCTGTCGCAGGCCCGGAGGCATGATCTCAGCCGCTGCAGCTTGGCTTCGATTGACATGGAGCACACCCGTTAGGATGGTTCGCGGGCGGTGTTAAACGAT
>JACIWF010000019.1 GCA_014361095.1 Hadesarchaea archaeon
AATGCATGATTAAAAAATCGCGCGCCCCTCGATTAAGAATTAAGCTCGCTTGAATATTATCGTGGATTTGTTCCTGCTTTTACGGATCTCATGAAGACCCTCGCTCGCCAATCGCGCTGCTTTTTCCGCGGTGGGCGCCGCCCCTACTCCTGCCTTTAACTCCAAACCCATCTCGGCCTTAACATCTGCGAGAACTTCGGAGATCTCGGAAACCTCAAGGCCATTCGACAGCGCCATGATGTTATCTCCGCCCATGTAGAACACCAAGGCGTTGCGACGGAGAAACATCTGCACCAAAGCCACGTGTGTCCTTTGGAGCAGGAAGTGGGTATCGTAAATTGGTTCGCTATCCGTGAGAAGCGTGGAATGGTTGATATCCATGTGAGCAATCTGGACCCAATCCTCATCCGGATAGCTTACACAGCTGCCAACCAAAGCGCTCTTTCGCTCGGCGGACTGGCTGCTTCCCACGCGCTGCAGGCACAAAGTTGCCAGAACTTGAGCCTGATAGGGCGTCGTTGCGGCGCCAACGCCCATACTTACCGTCACTGGAAACTTTTGACCGATTACTTTCTGAATCTCCCGATGTTCCTCCATGGAGACACCATTGGTAACGGCGAGAAGATTGTCGAACCTAGTTGGGAAAACCAATCCGCCCCGCGAGCCGAACTGCCGCTCCAGCTCGGCAAAGAGCTCCGCCTGCAACACCTGGAGCTCAAATTCCCTCTTGGGCTCGGGTGTGACCGTCCACGGCCCATAGTTGTCTATTTGAATCAGGGTGAGCTGTATTTTCCTCATAACATCCTCTAATTTTATTACTTGAACTGCGTAAATAATGTTTCGAAAAACGCATTATCCTTTCCCAAGCATGGGGTAGAGATAGCGTGCGGAGTGGAGTGATAAATGAAAGTTCCCTGCGTGCTGACGATAGCCGGCTCAGACTCTGGAGGCGGCGCCGGGATCCAGGCCGATTTAAAGACGATGGCGGCGCTCGGGGTTCACGGATTGTGCGCCATAACCGCAGTAACTGCGCAAAATACCTGTGGAGTTGCTGCCGTCATGGAGCTGCCGCCGGAGTTCGTCGGCCAGCAGATCGATACCGTTATGGAGGACTTTGAGGTGAAGTTTGCCAAGACCGGGATGCTAAGCAGCGCAGCTATCATCAGGACAGTTATCGACCGTGTGAGAAGATATCGGTTGCGAGTTGTAGTCGATCCTATAATCATTTCCGCCAGCGGTTCGCCTCTCCTGCGCGAAGAGTCGCTCCCCGCGATGGTGGAACTGCTCTCCCACGCTGAGCTGGTGACGCCAAACGCCAATGAGGCCGAAAGATTGTCGGGAGTAAAAATTAGAAATGTAGCCGATATGAGAAGGGCGGCCAGAAAAATTGCCGAGCTTGGGCCAAAAGCGGTTCTGATCAAGGGCGGGCATCTGATGAAGAAAACAGTAACTGATGTGCTGTATCACGATGGAGGTTTTGAAGAATTCAGCGGTCCGAGAATAACCGAGGAAACCACCCACGGCACTGGTTGCTCACTATCATCCGCAATCGTTGCCGAACTCGCCAAGGGAGCTACCCTGTGTGTTGCTGTCAAAAATGCCCGAGAGTTTGTAACTCAGGCGATTCGATATCGGTTAAATATCGGCCATGGTGTCGTGCCAATCAACCAGATGGCAGGGGTTCTCCGGGCGGCTGAAACTGCCCACGCCATCAGCGAGGTCTGGAGGGCGGCTCGGCTGCTGGTGAAAAACCAAAAATTCGTGAAACTGATCCCTGAGGTGGGTACAAACATCGTGATGACATTGCCCGGAGCAACATCTCAATCCGAAGTAGTGGGACTCTCGGGAAGAATTGTCAAATCCGGTGATGGGGCGATGCTAACAGGTTTTCCTGAACTCGGAGGGTCGGAACATATGGCTAACGTGGCTCTGACCGCACACAGATATGACCCACGCATTCGCTCGGCGATGAACATCAAATTCTCCCTGAACACCTTGCAAGCCTGCCGCTCGCTGGGACTAAGCATCTCATCCTTTGACCGCAGCAAGGAGCCTCGCGGTGTGAAAACGATGGAATGGGGCACAGAACAAGCCATAAAGAAAGTCGGTAGGGTCCCACAAATCATTTTTGACAAGGGTGGCCTAGGCAAGGAAGCAATGATCAGGCTCTTGGGTACCACCCCCAGTGAGGTTGTTTCACTGGCGCTGAAAGTAGCGGAAAAGGTCGGGCAGGGGTAAAGCTTTTTTACCTATCCACCGAAACGAGCGGGAGGGACTAGGATGGGAAGTGTGAGATCACTGTACATAAAACGGGCCGCGAGGGAGATACTTAACAAGTATCCCAACAAGTTCACCAAGGACTTTCATGAGAACGTCAAGATCCTCGAGGAGCTGATAAAAACGGATAGCAAGACGACCCGCAATCGGGTGGCGGGTTACATAACTAAGATCCTGAAGCGGGAAAATGGAACCGCGTCTGAAACTGCCTAAAGTCGACTTTACTCCTGCTCAAAAATTTTCTGAATTTGAACTGCCCAAGCTTTTCCGCATGGTTGAGTAAAAGTTTGAGCCCTGTGCTTTCGCCAAAAACCATGCAATTCTATCGGGGGCAATTTCAGCCGAGGCCGCTGTCCCATTTCCAAGAGCCGATAAAGGACCACCAACTTGCCACACTTTCTAAACTTTCCCTGGGTTTACTGGTGGCGTTGGTGATGGTTAAGACTGGACTGGGCTTCCTTGTCCCTCAGATCGACTTCAAGGTAACCTACATCGCGCTTGCCGCCGCCCCCATCTTGCTCTTCAGCCGGTAAAGGTTAAGGGGAATTAAAAACATCAACTGACCATCACCTGTCTTTTTCGCGGCTATGTTCGTGCCTATGGAAAGCGTCTGGATGACTGGGTTTTTCCAGTCCACGATAACCAGCTTGAAAGTGAACATAGCTTCCATCCCCATGATCCTAACCATCAGCGCCATAGTGAGCCAGTTTATCTCCAATGTGCCGCTGGTGGCCCTGTACCTGCCCATGCTGGCCCAAGCCGGTGCTTCGACCAAAGAGTTGATTGCCCTAGCGGCTGGAAGCACCATCGCTGGAAACATGACCATCCTCGGAGCGGCGAGCAACGTGATAGTGATTCAAAACGCAGAAAAGAAATCTGGAGATACCCTGAGCTTCTTCGAATTCGCCAGGGTTGGAGTCCCGCCAACCATCGCGAACATTTTAATTTACTGGATCTACTTGGTCTGGCTCTGACCAGTCAGCTGCGGCTTGAGAACTCCACCGCTTATAACCTGGAAAAATTAGCTGACGGAAAAATTTAAATAAACATAGGATTTCCTTTCTTTATCCTTGAAAACACTAAGGAGGAAGAATATGCCGCCAGTTGTTGACCTTAAAAAGTGCACTGGGGCTGGAGTCTGCGCAGATGTCTGTCCGGCCAACGTCATTGAAATTCAAAATGGAAAAGCCGTAATTGTTCGGCCGGATGACTGCATTGAGTGCCGAGCCTGCGAGGCCTCATGCCCGAACAGTGCCATTAAGCTCCCATGAATTTAGCCATATGTCCCGCATTTAGGGAGAAATTAAGGCGGGTCCAGCGGGACTATTTTTTACCCTCGCCATGATTTTGGCCCATTCAAACTTGTCTGTTTTAATTGACTAAATTTCGCCAAAAAGTGAAAAATTAGGAAACGTGATCATGAAAGCCATGCATAGGTCGCAACGGCACTAGCCAGTTGGTGGAACTTTCAGCCGATATGTACCACCGGGCTGAACACCTCGCCGAAGCTTGGTGCTTACACCCGTGGCCATTCAACGGGATCTTCTAGTCCCAGGCTGCGGGCTACCCAGCAAACCGTGTCGCCACGGTCCGCCGTGACGGAGTCACCGGTAGCCCAGGGTGCCTATTTTCGGGTGTCGCTTCGGCCTTAGATGCTTTCAGGCCTTATCGACTGGCGCGTAGCTGCCCGGCTCTGCCCTGTCGGACAACCGGTAAACCAGAGGCGCCGGCATCCTGTTCCTCTCGTACTAGGGATACCTTACCCTCAGGCACCCAACACCCCCGAAAGATAGCATCCGACCTGTCTCACGACGGTCTAAACCCAGCTCACGTTCCCCTTTAATGGGCGAACAACCCTACCCTTGGCCGCTGCTACACGGCCAGGATGGGAAGAACCGACATCGCGAAGATTTCTCTTCGGACTATTTCTTCACCCCGCACCTAGGCGGGGGCCGGCGTATTTTGGACCACACGATGTGATCCAACTCATCTGCCACCTGGCATCAGTCTCTACGGGGTGGGCAACTTTTTCTTGAATTCTTCTAGGATATATGGGCCAACCAACTCGACGAATCTTGAGTTGTGTCTCTTGAGCAGCCTGAGACGATAGTACATTCCATCTCGATTTATGTTGGCAATCAAGTGAAATTTTCTAAGTGCCCTTATCAGCCGGAACTGATCGTCTACCGTAAATCCCTGAGTGTTGAAGTAAACTGAACCACGGCTCTTACTACCATCATCCATGAACCAGACTGCCAACGCAAACGGCGTCAACATTTCTTTGATTTTCTCTGGCACTATCTTGCGGCCTTCTCTGTAGAAAAAACGGTAAAGCTCCATCAACTCCGGATGTGTTCTCGTCACCATTTTGTAGTACTCCCGGTTACCTTTGCTGTGATAAATCTTAGGACAGGCGACACCTTTCAGGATGCTGTGTTTCCATTCAACGTAGAACTTGCGCCTCGCCGTTTGTAGAAACTCAAAGACCACCTTGCCTCTATGAGGACGCAAATGTCCATCGCCCAACAAAGACCCGATTATGAGTTCTCTCTGAACTTTACTCAGTGGTTTTTCCATATGCCCACTTCCCTCGGAGTTGCCTCCACAACTACTAGATTTTCCCTTATTCAATTTATTGCGGAGGGTTCTCCGATATTAGCCGGTGCTTTGGTCGGCATTGCTGCCGCCATACCCCGTATTTCGAGGTAGCAAACCGCGGGGTCGATAGGGGCTCTCGCCCGCGACAACTCTGTTATCCCCAGGGTACCTTTTCTGTCATCCCGAGCCCTCACCAAGAGGGACATCGAGGTTCGCTAGGCCCGGCTTTCGCCTCTGCGAGCCTTGGTAGTGAGCTCACAGTCAGGCCGGCTTTTGGCCTTGCCCTCTACGGCGGAGTTCTGACCCGCCTGAGCCGACCTTTGGGCTCCCTTGATATCTTTTCGAGGGACTGCCGCCCCAGCGAAACTGCCCACCTGCCGCTGTCTCCCTCGCGGGGTTAGAGGCGTAGTCACGAAAGGGCGGTGTTACATTGGCGCCTCCACCCGACCCTAAGGCCGGGCTTCTAAGGCTCCCGCCTACGCTCTGCAATCGCGACCGCGCCCCAACGACAAGCTGCAGTAAAGGTCCATGGGGTCTTCGTTTCCCTTCGGGGGTCCCCGGCATGTGCGCCGGCCAGTGGGTTCACCGAGTTCCAGGCTGGGACAGTGGGGCTATCGTTGATTCCTTCATGCAAGCCGCCAATTAAGCGGCAAGGTATTACGCTACCTTAAGAGGGTTATAGTTACCCCCGCCGTTTAGCGGCGCTTCTGCCCGTTGGACCGGGCTTTCACGTACCGCCACTGGGCAGAATTCACTTACTGTACAAGGGCTTTCGCCTTCGCAGTAAGCTACGTTTTTATTAAACAGTCGTAGCCCCCTAGTCACTGCGACCTGCCCCTCGCGGAGCAGGCACCCATTCTACCGAAGCTTTTGGGCCAACTTGCCGAATTCCCTAGCCTGGTGTCTCTCGACACGCCTTAGGCTTCTCACCTAGGGGCACCTGTGTCGGATCTAGGTACGGTCACCCAGGATCCCATTTCCTGGCCCCCTTTTCACGGGCTCCAAGAATCAGCCGAACCCACCTAACGGCAGGCTATTCCCGCCTTCACCCGGTTCTCTCCATTACGGAACTCCCCGGGTTTCAACGGTTAAATGAGGCGACGACCTCACTCGACCTATCTCAGAGCGTCGGAAGCCAGGCTTGCGTTGCCGCAGGTACCTGGATGGTTCCGGAATATTAACCGGATTCCCTTTCGATGGCGTCTGGTTGAGAGCCACCTTAGGACCGACTAACCCTCGACTGACGATCATTGTCGAGGAACCCGGGCCCCTTCGGCGGTTGGGATTCTCACCCAACTATGCTGCTACTACCACCAGGATCCTCATTCCAGCGCGGTCCATACGACCTCACGGCCGTACTTCTCCCCACGCCGGACGCCTTCCTACCAGATCAGTCTACTAAACTTCGACTGCCCTGAGGTATCGGCAGTCGGCTTAGCCCCGTGAATCTTCGGGGCCCCCGCCCTCGATGGGTCCGCTATTACGCGTTGTTTAAAGGATGGCTGCTTCTGAGCCTACCTTCCCACTGTCTGAGGACGAGGACGCCCTTCTAGGTTGACACTTAGCCGACATTTAGGGGCCTTAACCCCAGTCTGGGTTTTTCCCCTCTCGGAGCGGGAGCTTACCCCCCGCATCCCGTCTCTAGCGGTCTACGGTGCCGGCAGCTTCGGAGTTCGACAGGAGAGCCGAGGGTTTCCCCCCATACTTCCCCAATCGGTGCTCTACGCTACCGGCGACCTCGCGCTAGGCCTGACTGCGGCCAGCTTCGGAAGGAACCAGCTGTCACCGGGCTTGATTGGTCTTTCGCCACTAGCCCAAGGTCATCCGACCGAATTGCACATCAAGACCGGTTCGGCCCTCCATCCCCCAAAGGGGGACTTCAGCCTGCCTCGGACTAGATCGCCCGGTTTCGGGTCTTCGCGCCGTGACTCCGGGCGCTGTTAACACCCAGTCCCTCACCCTTGCGGGCTGCGGACCTTTTGCTTTCGCTCTGGCTCCGCGGTTGAACCGCTTAGCCTCGCCACGACACGAAACTCCCTGGCCCGTGATTCTAGACGGACGGCACGACCCTGATTCCCTCCCCTCGTACAACCGCCTCGCGACGGCTTCCTTCGGGGAGGATCAACTCTTTCGAGCCGTGCCCTACTATCGCCACCTAGTTTCAGGCTCTTTTAACCCCCCTTCCGGGGTGCTTTTCAGCTTTCCCTCGCGGTACTGCGTCCGCTATCGGTCTCGAGACGTGTTTAGGGTTAGGGGTTGATGCCCCCCAGCTTCAGGCACCAATTCCGAGGCGCCCTACTCAGGATACTCCCCCTCGTACCCTGCGTGATTACGCCTACGGGGCTGTCACCCTCTAAGGCGCAGGTTTCCAACTGCTTCGGCTTCTCACGCGAGAGATTGGGGGGAGTCCTACAACTCCACATCCCCAGTGATTTTCATCACCAGGTTCGGTTTGCCCTGCGCCGGTTTCACTCGCCGTTACTCCCGGCATCGCGTTTGCTTTCTTTTCCTCCCGGTAATAAGATGTTTCCGTTCCCGGGGTTCCCGCTCGCTCGCGCGAGCGACGAAGGTTTCCCTTCGTCAGGAAGTCCCATTCAGCGATCCTAGGTTCAACGGTTGCTTGCACCTCGCCTAGGCGTTTCGCCGCTTGCCACGGCCTTCTTCGGCGCTCGAGCCAAGCCATCCCCCAGGTGGCTTACTAAGTTCCCTGTGAACCCAGCTAGCACAGCTGCGACCTATGCATGGCAATCATCTTGCGTTTTCCGCAATATGCCCTTAGCACGAGAGTTTCCTCGCGTGCCGCATTTTATAATGTGGACCCGGCGGGAATCGAACCCGCGACCTTCGGCTTGCAAAGCCGACGCTCTGCCTCTGAGCTACAGGCCCCACGAGGGTTCGGTACTCAAAACTTCAAAGGAGGTGATCGAGCCGCAGGTTCCCCTACGGCTACCTTGTTACGACTTAGCCCCTCTTGCGGAACTCGGATTCGACTCGCCCAACTCGAACGAGCCTCATCCGAACCCCACTCGAGTGGCTTGACGGGCGGTGTGTGCAAGGAGCAGGGACGTATTCACCGCGCGGTGTTGGCGCGCGATTACTAGGGATTCCAGCTTCACGAGGGCGAGTTGCAGCCCTCGATCCGAACCGAGCGTAGGTTTAGGGGATTAGCTCCCTCTTACGAGGTCGCAACCCATTGTCCTACGCATTGTGACCCGCGTGTGGCCCAGGGGATTCGGGGCATACGGACCTACCGTCGCCCTCTCCTTCCTCTGGCTTAGCGCCAGCGGTCCCCTTATAGTGCCCAGCTTCCCACTGGGGCAACTAAGGGCGAGGATCTCGCTCGTTGCCTGACTTGACAGGACGCCTCACGGTACGAGCTGACGATGGCCATGCACCGCCTCTCAGCTAGTCCGGCAAGGTCGTCAGCCTGGCCTTCATCCAGCTGTCGCCCCTGGTGAGTTTTTCGGCGTTGAATCCGATTGAACCGCAGGTCCCACCCCTTGTGGTGCTCCCCCGCCAATTTCTTTAAGTTTCAGCCTTGCGACCGTACTTCCCAGGCGGCGGGCTTAACGGCTTCCCTCCGGCACCTGGTGCTCTCGAGGAACACCAGACACCTGGCCCGCATACTTTACAGCTAGGACTACCGGGGTATCTAATCCCGTTCGCTCCCCTAGCCTTCGCCCCTCACCGTCAGGTCCGTTCTCGTCAAGCGCCTTCGCCACTGGTGGTCCCCCGAGGATCAGAGCATTTCACCGCTACCCCCGGAGTACCCTTGACGTCTCCCGGCCTCAAGGCCGGCAGTATCCCTTGCCAGCCGAACGGTTAGGCCGCCCGATTTCACAAGGGACTTGCCAGCCCGGCTACGAGCGCTTTAGGCCCAATAATCGCGACCACCACTTGGGCTGCGGGTATTACCGCGGCGGCTGGCACCCGACTTACCCAGCCCTTATTCGTGGAGCTTCTTACACTCCACAAAAGCCGTCGATCAAAGGACCAACGGCACTTGGGGGTCCCCCGTCACGCTTTCGCGCATTGCGGAGTTTTCGCGCCTGCTGCGCCCCGTAGGGCCTGGGGCCTTGTCTCAGTCCCCATCTCCGGGCTCCGACTCCCATCGCCCGTACCCGTTGTAGGTTTGGTGGTCCGTTACACCACCAACAGCCTGATAGGCCGCAGTCCTATCCTCGGGCCCCGGAGGATTTGAGTGAGGGGGCATTCCAGCGTCCCTCACCTATCGGGGATTGTCCTCAGTTTCCCGAGGTTATCCCCGTCCCGAGGGTAAGTTGACTGCGTATTACTGAGCCGTGCGCGGGGCCATCCCTTGCGGGACGCCCTCCACTCGCATGGCTTAGCCGAACCCCAATAGCGGTGGCCTCCGGCAGAATCAACCGGAGTTATTGTCGCAAAGCCAATGAAATTGGCTTGAGTACCGAACCTATCTCGGACCCGAGCCCTTCCAGTAGCCTGGTTTGTTCGGATCCACATTTTGAGTCCACACCAAGAGCACGATTTCTCATCGTGGGACATAAGTCCCAAACTCCAATCGACGCCGTTCACACTGCAGTGTGGACGTTATTACCTGTGAAACTTGCCATACTTAAAGCTTACTCAGCACTCGTCTGAAAATTGAGAATCTATTTCCTCCAGAAATCTCAACCAGCGGTTAAATCATTAACTTATGGTCCGACATCACCATTAAAGCAAACTTTTTTCTATCCGTAAATTTAAAATTTCTCCCTTAAAAATGTAGATTTAACTAAATTTGCTATTATAAAAGTTCTTTTGATGGAAAACGAACCGATAAATGTCTAAATGTTTTAAAGATGTCTCAACAGAAAACTATGGTTTTTCGTGGGGAATAGAAGGACAAATAAGTATTGGTTGAAGGGTGAGTGGCGTGGAAGAGTATGATTTGGTTGTTGTGGGTGGAGGTGTGGCTGGCTCTGTTGCTGCGAGGTTTGCTGCAAAAAATGGCTTCAAGACACTGTTGGTTGAGAAGTTCAAGACTCCAAGGAACAAACCTTGTTCTGGAATTCAGTTTCAATATTTTGAAAAGCTTATTGGTGAAAAGATACCTCGCGAGAAACTTTGCAGAAACGAGCTCTCTAGGGTGGAGATGGTAACTCCGAGGGGCAAGGTTTTGAAAGGCAGAATGAAGATGCTGAACTTTTGGAGATCCACCTTTGACAGTTGGCTTAACTCGCTGGCGGCGGATGCTGGAGCAGATTTTCGCGATAATACTTCTCTAATTGATCTTATTGAAGACAAAAACGAAGACAAAATAATCGTTAAAGTGTCGACGGAAGGGATGCAGGAGGAGGTTAAGACTCGTTATCTTATCGGCGCTGACGGCATGCTTTCAAGAGTTAGGAGGAAACTACGACCACAAGACTTTGATAGGAAAGCCTCGGGAGCGACGGTTAACTATTATTTTGTTGGAGAGGCAAACTTGGATCCAAACACGCTTTACATGTTCTATAAACGGGAGTTTTGCCCTCTAATGTTCGCATGGGTTTATTTGAAGGACGACAAGTGGGTGATTGGCACAGGCGCCAACGAAAACCCATCAGAATATGCGCAAAGATTCTTCAGCTATGTTAAGGAAAAGTACGGGCTTCGCGGTGAAGTCGTCAAAAAGGAATGATTCTCCTCAACATTAAAAAACACGGTATTCTTGGGAGAGAGGAGAACATTGCTGGTTGGGGATGCCGCGGGATTAGTTGATCTATATCGAGGCGTGGGAATGGACAACGCCGCCCTCAGCGGACGCTTGGCGGTAAAAGCCATAACAAAAGCTGAAGAAGAAGGCCTAGAAGCTGCAAAAACATACGAAAATCTAATGAAAAAAGTTGTTCGGAAAATAGAGGTTAACGCGAAAAGGCAGATGAAAAGACTCTCATCAAACAATGAACTCGAGAAAAATCTATCACCACTAAACATGCTTAAAGGAGGACTGCACATACTCATAGCCAACCAAATAAACAAAATACTGCCGCCAGAAAAACTCATATTCCTCCCTTAAGAATTCGATAAAACAAATTTCTTAAACTTGCTGATATGATTGACGACACTGTTCAAATAAGGTCTTAACTTTTGATTTTTAACTTTTCATCGATGATGAAGAGGCTGACTGGGAAAAGGGTGAACAATGCAAAGGAGGCACAAACCCATACAATCGGAACTCGAGTTCCCGTGTATCCTTCTCCCGTATGCATTTGGGGGAACGGCCAAAAAGATTTTTTTGAGGAATAAAAAGCCACTCGAGGCGAAGGTCTTCGCCTGCTACCTCTACCTGCACGGGCCAAGCTTTAGGCAAACGCAACACCTGCTTGAGGATCTGGAACTCGATGTAGCGCACTCGGCGATCTGGTATTGGCTCCAGCAGGTCGGAGCCCAAGTGGGCGGAGCCTTGGTCAAGCGTAAGCGGAGGCGCTGCCTCGTCGTCGACGAAACCAAGGTCCGCACGAAGGATGGCGGGATCTACGTTTTTGGGGCCGTAGACCCTGAAAACCGCGAGATTGTGTGTTTGCTAGCGACGAAGTATCGAGAGAGCGTTGACGCGCTGGGATTTCTCAGCCGCCGCCTGCGCTACTGCAAAGGCAAGCCAGTAATCGTAACCAACGGTGGCCCTTGGTACCACTGGCCAGCGGAGGCTTGGGCTGAAGCACGTCGTAATGTGCGGCGGGGAGCGCAACTACATCGGACGATGGTTCGAGACGTTCAAGGATAGCTGCGCGCGTTCGACTGTTACTTTCCCACGTATGGTATCGAGAGCGTACAAAACTTCTGCCAAGCGTTCGGATTCCTCTACAACCGTTGCAGGTGGCATCAGTCTTTGAACGGACCGCCTTCCGGCGGTGGCGGTGCTTATTTGAACAGCATCTGATTGACTAACGAAAGAACTAAAAAGCCACCGTATAAGTAATTGACGAGGTGACCTGATGAAAAGGTTGTCTGAATTAAACGGCCTCAAGGTCTACAGTGACCGCGCGCGCTATGTGGGGACAGTAGAAGATGCTGTGATCGATGATAAGGAGGGAGCGGTTGTTGGCCTGGTTTTTGGACGTAAAGGCGACAAGGTCCTATCAATCCCTTACAGCAACATCATGGCAATAGGAGAAATAGTTTTAATCCAGAGCAAAAAGGAAGAGGCAGCTGCAACTCCATGATTGAGATTTTTAGGGGCAAAAAGCCCCGCATTCATAAGACGGCATTTGTCCATCCGTCGGCTACAATTATAGGTGATGTTGTCATCGGCAAACACTCAAGCATCTGGCCCGGGGCAATCGTCAGGGCTGATTTTGCCAAAATTAAAATTGGCAATTACACCAATGTTCAGGACAACGCAGTAATCCATTCCGGAGATATTTACCGAGATGGAAAACCCGAGTACATAGAAACTAAAATAGGTAACTACGTGACCATCGGCCATCACGCCCTGATTCATGGCGCCACGATTGAGAATCAGTGCCTCATAGGCGCTGGCTCTGTTGTTTTTAATCGTGCCCGAGTCAGGAAAGGCGCGATGGTTGGACTGGGTGCAGTTGTGCTTCGAGAAGTTGAAGTGCCGCCGCGCACGGTTGTCGTGGGAATTCCAGCCAGACCTCTGCGAACGATAACCAACGAGGAATTCAGACAAATAAAAATACAAGCCATTAACTACTCAAAACTAGCAGAGGAATACCTCAAAGCGGGATCAGGGTCGTCTCCAGCCCATCGTAGGTTGGGTAGGCCTCGATTAAAGCGAAAGTGAGATCTTTTTCTACCGGGGCCAACTTCTTAGCCAAAAACCAGGGTAATTCGATCCTCTTCTTCTTGGGATCAATTACTATCAAGTCCCTAGGAATTCGGTAATCCCGCATCAATCTCAAACGCACCGGAACCAGTCTGTTGTGCGGCAGATTCAATATTGCTCCTTTCACCAGAAGCCCATCGGGGGTAATGGCCTCATGGGGCCTAGCAACATTTTTGGCCTTTCGCTTGAGCCTGTTGCGCAACTGAACTGAGTCCTTGAGAACGCTGGGACAATAATGAACGTTCAGCTTGGTGTTCTTGGCGGCCCACTTAAGCACCCTAATGGCCTCGGTCTCACTACCCCGGGCTGCCATGGAGGTGTCGGATTTCAGTCTAAATCCCCTTGCTCTAAGCTGAACCAAGTTGGTATCGGAAAACTCAAGTTCATTAAGGTTCACAAATTTACAATTAATTTTGTCCAGCTCGGCTAAGAGGGAAACGATCCTCTGGTAATCTCCTGGAATGACCGGGATTTCAACACCCGCATAAAGACCAACATTCAGCGCCAACTTAACCGGCTCAGCCGACCAATTGTGAAATCTAATCTCATCTAAACCCCCGCGTTTTAATTGGATCAGCTGTGAACTAGTTAACTCTCCACAGCAGTACATGTGAACATGATGATCCCGACCGAATTCAGCTTTTAAAAGCCTCAGATAGGCTAAAACGCGCTTAAATCTGAGGGAAGGGTCGCCTCCAGTGATGCCTGTACCCAAAGCATCCATTGATCTAGCTTCATCCAAAATGTCTTTAACTGATTTAATCGGTCTTTCATTCGCATAAGCCAAATCCTTGCCTGCTCTTTTCTCGGACAATGGGCAGTAAAAACAATGGCGACGGCAGAGGCCGGTGACGAAAAGAACCATCTTTGCTCCCTTTACACAAAGCCGGCATCCTGGTGGCATCTTCCCCAGAAGTAAAGAATTTGCCGATGTCCGAACTATTCTGCGGTCGCCTTTTTCAGTGGTCGATTTCATGGCCCCAGCGCCTTTTCTTTTCAGTTACTTCCTCCTTCCAGATGAGAACATCCTTCTTCACCCGATCCATTATTTCCGGGAGTGCTCTGAACACCTCGGCTCTTCTGACGCCCGCCACCAGCACATATATCGCGTCATCTCCGGGGTAAAGCTCGTCAACGACGTGGTGAATCATCACCATCCTAATGCCGGGCCGCTTTTCAAATTCTAGGGCGATTTTCTCCAGCCCTTCCACCGCCTCATCGGCCTTTTCGTAGCGCAAATATTTTACAGATTCCCCCTCAAAGGACACGCCTCGAATCACTCCCACGAAACAGCCAATGGCACCTACATCTTTATCCAGCCTGCCTCTCATTCTTTCGAAAAGGATAGGAAGATCGATCTCCCCCTTTCTGTGTACACCCACATCTGGCAAAAGATCACCGCTGAAGCTAGCCTCCCGAAACCGGAGGGAATATAGCTACGACGTCTCCGTCCCTCAACTTGTGGCGCAGGTCTTGTGCTGGATCCACGCTCCTCCCGTTAACGATGATGCTTACCGTCTCACGCAATTTTTCGCCATCAAAGAGCTGTCTGCCCAGCCTATCTCCAAACTTGGCCACAAGTGCCTTCAGAAGGGAGTAAACGTCGGTGGCTTCTTCTATCACTGTTTTCTCCACTCCTGCCGCTTCCCTGAAATTGGCAAAAAATTTTACCGTTATGGCCATGCTCCCACCGAAATCCTTCCAATTACCCAAGAAGATTAAATTACTCAACCTTTTTAAGCATGCGTAAGAGAGTAGTCAGGGAAGGGTTGATTTCGTGGCGGAGGTAAAAACCCAATTACAGAATATCGTGCTTTCCGTAACCTATGAAGGCGTTGAGTTTGACTTGGAGAAGTTAGCCAGATCACTTGAAGGAGCCAGATACGATCCTGAAGTGTTCCCCGGAATCGCTTATAAATCCGAGGACCCGCAGGCTTCCTTTTTAATTTTCGCCTCAGGAAAGATGAACTGCGTTGGCGCCAGAAGTATGGCGGATGCCAAACTTGCTATAAAAAGGCTCACCAAGAAGCTGCAAAAGGCCGGAGTCAAGGTGAAAAGTGAACCAAAGGTGAAAGTTCAGAACATTGTGGCCTCATTCGATTTCGGGCGCGAATTTGACCTAGAAAAAATAGCCAGAACTTTTGAAAACACTGAATATGAACCTGAAGTTTTCCCCGGACTGGTCTTCCGACTAGACGAGCCGAAGGTGGTAGTGCTTCTCTTCGTCTCTGGAAA
>JACIWF010000002.1 GCA_014361095.1 Hadesarchaea archaeon
TTTGGATAGGATTTTTCCTTCACCAAGTATCTCAATCACCTCGCGATAACTTTCAGGTTTCCTCAGTCCCTCAAGCGAGATTATCATTTCCCCCACATCAAAAACACACTCCAGCGCTAAGGAAAGATACCTCTCAACTGCTCCCCTTAGGGTGGGGTCCTCCTTCACCTCTTCAAAACTACGTTTCTGGTACTCTCTTAATAGCTTTAGATAATCGGCGAGCATCTCTAGCTTTGTCAGGATTTCGCTCTTCATGAAAATCCCTTCTCAGCTATCCTCGCCAATCGCAGTGAGGTGTGGCGGTCGATTGAGGGCTTCCTGTCGAGGTACTTTGAGAGAACGGCGGCTTCAAACTTCACCTTTGCCTGTTTTTCTGACTTTAGGGGCTTTCCGCCTCTGATAATGTTGTAGTTAAGCAAGAGAGGGGCATCGTTCATCACGATCAGATCCACTTTATCCGTTTTCAATGCCGAGGCCAGTTTGCTCACGAGTTCGAGTTGCAGTTTAAATCTTTGCTCCTCCGAAAGAGAATCATCGAGATAAACCCCTATGTCGATGTCGCTCAATTTCCCCGCATCTCCCCTTGCTGCCGAGCCGAAGAGATATGCTAATTTTACCTGCTTTTCCCTCCGGAGGAGTTCAACTGCTTTTTTCATTTTCATCCCATCACACGTTAAACTAAGCAGTCTCCTTTTAAAACTTTGAATAAGTTCCGCTGGAAGTGCCTGAAGCTTCTTTGCAGATGACAGATTTCTGTGGAAAAATGTCGCGAAAAAAGGTCTTCTGGCGCTCTAGACTACGTCTGTCACTGACTGCGGATGCTAGGTTTTCAGTCCTCACTTTACGAGGCATCCTATTGAAACACTGTTACCCACTCAGAAACGGCACCAGAAACATCCTGACCCCGATGACGACAAAGACAACCGCCAGAATCCTCCGCAGGGTCGCCGGTTGGGTCCTCTTGGAAAGATAGGGTCCGATCTGCCCGCCGATCAAGCTGCCCAGGGTCAGCGGCAACGCGTAATCCAGCAGGACATTCCCCATCAGCCAGTGTGGTATGACGGCGGCCACGGTGGTGATGGCCATGCCGAACATCGCCGTCCCCGCGGAAAGGCGAATGCTCATGCCGATCATCATGATCATGACCAGCTCATCGATAATGCCGCCGCCAACCCCGAACATCCCGGAGACAATCCCGCTGGCGAGGCTTCCGAGGACGCAGGCAGCGACCACGCGCCGGTTAAGCTGCAGCTGGCCCGCCAATTCCACCTCGCGGCCTGAATTCCTCCGTTGAATCATCCGAACGGCGAGCAGAATCAGCAGCCCGCCGAACATCGCGGCCAGCCAGTTTGAGGCGATCAGCGCGGTGAGGTAGGCTCCAAGAAAAGCCCCCGGGACATCCAGGGTGTCGAGCAGCAGGCCCACTTTGAAATGGATCTTCCGCTGCGCTGCATAGGCCAGCGTCGAGGAGATCGCGGTGAACATCACGGTGAAGAGGCTGACCCCGATGGCCTTCTGCGTGGGCAGCCCAAAGGCCAGCACCAGGAGGGGCACGATGAAGGAGCCTCCCACCAGCCCGATCATGGAGAAGAAGGTGGCTATCAGCAGCCCGATGGGAATTAAAATTAGCTCCAGCATCTGACTCACTTTATGAACCGAAATCAATGTCCCTGCTCTTAAAATTTCGCCAACTCAGAAGAACCCTATTTCAGGAACAAAAACCGGAATTAGGCTCTGGTTGTAGCGAAAAAGGCACTTTTCAGCGGGAAAATCTCGATATCTGAAAAGACGGAGCAGTCACCCCAGCTGTCCCAGCTCCCTCCCGATCTCGAGGATCGCCCAAGCCCAGATCAAACACTCAAAGCCCCTGATCAAATCGCCCTGCCTGCTGAAATGGTCCGAATCCTCCCGGTAAGCCTGGATGTTTTCCAGCATCTTGCCCCCTCTTTCTCCCAATGGTCTAATGCCAGCGAGGGCCTCATCCAGCCGCCGCGACCACTTCTCAATCTCCGCCCTCAGCTCATCCTCAAGGCCCATCCTGAACCACCAGGTCCGCCTCAGGGGGAATTCCGATGTTCACCACCAAAAGCTCACCGACCAGATCCTCGCGGAGCAACAGCCCTCTCTTCGGCCGGTGGAAGGTGATCGTGGCGTTCGCCCTCACCGCCCGCCCGCAGACCTCTCCGGTGAGCGGGTCCAGCCCCGAGGGAACATCGACCGCGAGCTTGTAGGCCCGGCTGTGGTTGATCATGTCGATGACCGAGGCGTGCGGCTCCCTGAGCTGCCCTTTGATCCCGGTGCCGAAGATGGCGTCAATGATGAGGTCGGCCTCGGAGAGCGCCTGCCTGAGCTTCTTCATGAAAGACTCATCTGAAAGGCTGACCAGCTCCACGCTCTTTTTCATCTCCTTTATTATCCTCAGATTGTGCGAGGCCTCGGCGGTCTTCACCTCTTCCTCCCTGCCCAGCAAGAAGACCTTGACGATTGACTCATAGGCGGCCAGGTGCCTTGCAGCCACGAAGCCGTCGCCGCCGTTGTTCCCGGTCCCCGCGACAACAACCACCTTCATTCCGGCAGGGTCCATCCGGGCGACGAAATCGGCCACACCCTTGCCCGCGTTCTCCATCAGCTGCAGCCTGGAAACGCCCAGCCTTTCGGCCCTCTCCTCAATCGCCCTCATCTCCTCAGGGGTTATCGCCGATTCATATGCCACTGCAGGACCTCCTTTGGTGCTCTGGCGAAGACCTCGAGCGCCTCGGCCTCAACAAAGTGCAACCTGCCGGGAACCACCAGCAGGTGCGGCGGGGGGCCGAAGTCCTCGCTCCGGAGACTCTCCGCCCGATCCGCGCGAACGACGCAATCGCTGGCTCCCGCCCGGGCCACCACGGCTAGGAGCCGATCGGGGGTGAAAATCTCCCCCCTCAGCTTCTCTTCCATCCCGATCATCACCTCGACCGCCTCGTTGGCCGTCATCGCCCTCTCCTCCCTCAGGTCAAGGAATAACATCGTGTGCCAGCCGTGTCTTAAATTTTCCGCCGTGATCTCATAGGGTCTAGTTGAGAGGTTGTCCAGAAAGGGAACTGTTGCCGAAGGGCCGAACTTGTAGCTCTGCAGTCCGAGCAATCCAGCGGCTGCGGAGGCAATCGAGGCGGCATGAATGATCTTGGTTTCGACGCCGGCTCTCGCGGCACGGAGACGCAGGTCCACGTGTGTGGTCGCAACCATCGGGTCACCAGGAACGAGAAACGATACTTTTCCCTGTTTGGCGGCTTCCAAGATTTCCTGGGGATTCTCCTCCACGATCTTCCGGCTGACTATCTTGACCGGCTTTCCGATCCTCCGCTCCAGCTGGGCGATATCCAGGCCCGGAATCAGGCTGGTGTACAGCTCCGCATAAACGACTTCTGCCTCCTGCGCCTCCCTGAGCCCTCGAAGCGAGATGCCCTCGGAACCAAGGCCCAGCCCGATAAAAGTTAACATTCTCTCCTGTGAAACTGTATGGGGAAATCATCCTTTTTTCACTTTTGTTCAACTCAATCTTAGACAATATCAATCGGCTTTAAGTAAACAATCGGGCAAATGATGGTCTCGTAATCAAAAATGAAGATGTCAATGAAAACTAGGCTGCTGGTCCCTTTAAAGAAAGACAACAGTCCAGCACTCGACGATACCAAATACAGCGAATATGATAACATCCGCGACCCCGAGTGTCATAGAAATTAGTTATAAGTCATTACTGCTATTCATAAATCCGCTCCATACCAATACTTTTGGATTTGAAGCCCCGCAACAAACTTAGAGTAGTCTGAATTTACACCCTAGTTAGAAACTACGTGGCCTTGGGAAAATCTGCTACAACAACCTAAATCATTCAAAAAAAGTAGATATAATTTCCTTAGGTGGCCTGGGTGTCAGATAAGCTGTGATAATTGTGACGGGGATGCCAACCACAACGGCAATTATAGATGCATCTATGCCAAAAGGCGAACGAAGTGCCGTCCAAACCCCGAACGAAACCATTGAAGAGATAATCCCTGCCAGTGCCGATTCCTTGTTCATTCTCTTCCAATATAAACCTCCGTAGATCAAGATAAAGAAAAGCACACCCATTCCTCCCATCGTCCAAGCTATCCATGTAGCAAGCAGCTCCGGAGGCCATAAGGAGAGTATTATAGTAACTACCATTATCAAAATGATGGCAAGTTTCGAAATTATTAAGGTTTTCTTCTCGGAAACTTTGGGATTTACGCCATTCTTATAGATATCATTCGCCACGGCCCCGCCGCTAATTAAGAGAGTCGTGTTAACCGTTGACAGTATGGCTGCGATCAAGGAAATAAAGATAAATCCACCCAACAGGGCAGGCACAAAATTTGTAACCAATAAAGGCAAACTCATGTCTGCCTTGATGTCGGGAAGAAGCACCCTTCCAGCTATTCCCCAGATCATAACGATGGGAACGATAAGGGCATTTGCGGCAATGACAATAAGGTAAGCTCGACGGAGAGAATTTTCGCTTTTAGCCGCCATGAATTGAATCATGGTGTGCGGTCTTGCCAGGGATCCTATGAACATGGAGAAAAATAGACCCAATATTGCTATCGGCCCAAACGTTCCCCAAGGACTCCATCCTGCCGGGTTCGCTGCTGCATAGGCTGCATTCATGGCATCGAACCCCCCAACCATCTGTAAAATAAATGGGGTCATGGCCAGAGTACCAATGAGCAGGATCCATCCTTGAATGAAATCCGTGTAAGCTACACTGTACAGTCCTGCAACAGTTACATATATCATCGTTATTAAACCGAAAATTACAACTCCCCACTCATACGTCAACCCCAAGGATGCAAAAATTACGCCGCCGCCCTTGAGCTGAGAGACCATAAAAGGAATGTAAAGTAATACCAGCAGCGCGGCGGTTATGATCAAAACAGACTTACTGTTAAACCTTTTCAGTAAAAAATCTGGAAGTGTAAGTGCTCCCGTCTTTTTTGAAAGCCGCCTCAACCGTGGAGCAAGTATCGGCACGGCGATTAAATTGCCTGCTATCGAGCCTATACTGAACCAAAGTGCTGAATATCCACCAACATACCCAAATCCAACTATACCTAAGAATAAGCCAGCACTAAACGCCGATGCAAAAACAGAGAATCCTACAAAGGCACCCCTCAAACTTCTGCCGGCAACATAATAATCAGCTACTCCCTTTATTTTTTTTCTTCCAATTTCTCCGGCCAGCAACATCAAGATAATATAAACCACGATCGCTACCAGATATTCCAACTTAAAAGCCACTTAATCCTCCTCGTCTTTTTTCCCTTTCCAAATAAACAAGTAAACTAATAAAGCAATTACAAAGATAATGGGGAAGTAACCCATCATCATCCAGACCCATAATGGCGTCATTCTCTCCAATTTTGTTTTTACTGATACTATTTAAAGGTTTTTGAAGTCTTAGGGATTGAAATAATAAATAAGTTCTTTCTTCGTAACGTGGAAGTAAATTAGGTGCAAGGGTTAAGCCAAGAGAACAAACAACATCTTGAGCCACTCGTCTTTATCAACAACTAGAGCTGTGCGAGCGAGCCAATGATACGAAATCTCACAAACCTTGCTGGCGACTTTTAGATGCCATGATATCATCGGACTATTTTTATTTCCAGTCCCCTATCCTCAGCTTTCCCACCGATTTTTACCATCGCACTGAAATCTAAGCAGAATTTTATTTTATTGTTATTTTCTTTAAAGCCGTGGTCGATGTACACAATTGCGGTTCTTACTACGACCGACATATCCTATCAAAATCAGTCCTTGAACCGATGAAACCCGATCTTAAAGGCAAACTTTTCTGCTGAACAAAATAAAGCGTTACTTAAATGAAAAAGCGAAACCTCAGATTTGATCTAAACACGAGCTTTAGAAACCAAACAGTTTAACTCCTAATGAAATAACAATAATAAATACTTAATTAGCTGTTTGATAAAATTAATGAAGGGCCCGTGGCTCAGTCTGGCAGATGCAGGTTGCAGCCAAAAGCAATCGGCTCTTAACGGTCGATTGGGAGCTGACCGATCGGTCGTGGGTTCGAATCCCACCGGGCCCGCCATAAAATTATAGGGCTTCTCAACCGCCCTTCAAATAATCTGCTGCCTATTCGCCCGCTAGTTCAAACAATCCGCTTTACTCTGTTCTAACTACCCGTGCTGCCGCCTTTCTGAGCCTGTTCATGATGGCGAGGCCGATGCCGGTTGGTTCCACCCCCTCAGCCAGAATCACGTCCACTTTTTCCCCATCAAACTCCCTGAGGGTTCTGAAGAGTCCCTTGGCAATCGTCCTGAGGTTTTTGCGTTCTCCGACAACCTTCACCATTTCGGCCCCATATTCTCCCGCCGTCTCTACCGTCGCCATGATGCCGACCTTTTTTCCCTGCTGCTCATAACTGGCCCTAAGCTCCTTGATTTTAGCGACGACCTGCTGTGGCGTCCCCTCGACCAGCACCAGTTCTGCCCTCGGAGCATAATGTCGATATCTCATGCCTGGAGCTTTGGCGATGACGGCTTCTGCGGGTATCTCCGCCCTCGCGATCGGATGAATCTCAACCCTACCCAGGATTTCTTTTAGCTCCCCCACCGTTATTGGCCCCGGCCTCAGGACCACGGGTGGATCAACCGTCATGTCGAGAACCGTGGACTCAACACCATAGCCCACCTCGCCGCCGTCGATCACTACCTCTATTCTGCCGGAAAGGTCATCCAGCACATGTTTGGCCGAAGTTGGGCTCGGCCTGCCGGCTAGATTGGCGCTGGGGGCAGCTACCGGCACGTCGGCCTCACTTATCAGAGCTTGGGCGATGGGATGGCTGGGCATCCTTACCGCGACGGTGGCCAGCCCCGCGGTGGTGGCCGCAGGAACCAGCTCTGATTTCGGCAGCAGCAGTGTCAGCGGGCCGGGCCAAAAACTGTCGATGAGCCTCCTCGCCTTGCTGGGCACTCTTTCGGCGAGTAAGTTGACATCATCCTTGTTGGCAATGTGAACGATAAGGGGGTTGTCCTTAGGCCTGTTCTTTACCTGGAAAATCCTTAAAACTGGCGCCTCATCAAGCGCGTTTGCACCCAACCCATACACCGTTTCAGTCGGGAACGCGACCAAGCCCCCCTCCCTGAGCACTTTCGCTGCAATTCGGATCTTTTCCGGCTCAGGCTGCTCCGGATTTACTGTCAGCACAGCAGTTTCAGCCAATTCATCACCGCATCATTTCATTGAAGATAGCGCTCTCCGGATTTGAATGCCTAACGGCGCACCAGATTAACTTCCCACAGAGCCAAACTTCTAACTACTTCTTGATCCTTTTTCGCGTCGATTTTTTGGACGCCTTAGAGAGACCACGATATTTGAAACTAAAAGGAATAGCACAACCGCTCCGCCACCAAGAAAAGAGCCCCTGACGGCAAAGAATTCCGATTACTCCTCTTCCTTCTTCTCCTCTTTGCCCTTGACTCCTTTAGCCAAACCTTTTCCAATCCCCTTGGCTATTCCCCAGCCCTTCTTCACTCCCTTGCCCAAAAGCTCTCCCGTCTTCTCGGCCGTCTCCTCCGCCTTGCCCTTCTTTTTCTCCTCAACCATCTGGCCTCACCAAAAGGACCTATACTTGCTCTAGTTAATGAGTGAAGGCCAACTATATCATCCCGGCCCATCCGGTCAAAACACCAGAAGAGTGAATACTTTCAGGAACGACACCACTCAACGGTGTCGCGAAAGAGATCCTCCCCATCGCACTCCTTCAACTGAAACTCGTTGCCCCTGGCACGGTATCGCTCGACCACCAGATCGGGGTCAGCCTGTCCAAGATCGAACTTCATCAGATCCTTAACCGCCAGCGGCAGGGAAATCAGCCCCGTCTTGTAGTGCATGCTGTAGGGTGCCCTGACATCGCCCATGGGCTTGATTATCGAAGCATCGAGGAGAACCTTTCTCACCCGCTCCTCCTTTTTCGCCGTCTCTGAGGTTGTCAGCCCGGGCAGCTTCTCAGCGACGCGTGACTCCACAAACCGAACAATGTCAGCATAAAAGCCAAAGTAGTTTCGCTCTCTTCTCTCACTCCTGAGCCGCTTGGGTTGGTAATCCGAAGGCAACTCGTGAGCCTTGAACCGCGCCCAGATCTGAAAGCCACGAGACCCCGAGAACTTGATGGCGGGCTCAACACCGTAATCCATCAGAATCTCATGGGCGACCAGAACCACCTTTTTGGTTTCCTCCAAAGTGACCTCCTTACCTGCATCGAAATCTATAACCAGCCAGTCGGGACGGTCGCTCCCGATCCGATGCAGATAGGGAATGAAGTCAATTCCGTGAACATCAAGCCACCTCTCGATGTCCCTCCAGCTCCTTATCGTGATGTAGCGGGGGCCCAGCTTTCGCTGCAACCAGGCACGGCCGGTGAAGAGCCTGAAAACCGAAACCCACCGATCACGGCAGAACTCAAGCAGGGTCTCGGCCACGTGGGGATAATAACGCTTTGCCCGGTAAACCTTCAGATAATCCTGATTCAGCTCCTCCTTGACCAGACGCCACCTTTTCTCAAAATATTCCCTGCCCTGATCGGAAATCGAATACTCGCCCGCCTTCTCCACCAAAAGCCCCTTCTTCACCAAGGACTCCAAGAGCTGTCTGGTCTCCTCCTCAGAAAACTTCCTGCCTGCATCCCGGCTTATCTTCTCCTGGATGTGGGGCAGGTCAACAAACCTCCCTGCCCTCTTTATCGCCAGCGACATCAGGGCATGGTCCTCAGGGGTCGCCCGCGACAACTTCTCACCAGAAGACTAAGCTCCGGTGATCTCGCTCAGCTTCTCGCCCAGTTTTTTCTCCGCGCAGTTCCAGCAGACAAAGGTGGCCTTCGCCTCACCCGGCTTGACCAGCTTAACATAGGCTGAATCGTAGCTCATTATCTGGATCGACTTGCCGCAGAGCTTGCACTTTGGTCCTTTCACCATCTTCTCCACCTGAACCTGTTAACGTTTAGAGTATAAATCGGTTCCAAATAAGAATCTTTACCGTCCCAGCGCTGAACTAAAAATACCGGGTAAAAATCGGCTTTTTTAGAATGCGGGCGGAGGTTATATCGAGAAGATGCTGCCAATTCTGACTCCGCCAAAAATTGACCTCGAGAGACTCAGCCAGGTTCAAAAGAAGGTCGCCAAAATGGTCATCAAAAAGAATGGTTTCAGTAAGCTAAACACGATTGCCGGCTGCGATGTCTCCTTCTCCCGGGATGACCTAGCCTGCGCTGCCTGCGTGGTCCTCGACTATCCAGACCTCACCATCCTCAAACAGAAAACTAGGCTGGTGAAGCTGAAATTTCCCTACCTGCCCACCTTTCTCGCCTTCAGGGAACTGGAAGCAATGCTGAAGGTACTGCACGGAATTGAGGCCGATGTTTATATGGTTGGTGCCCAAGGAATCGCCCACCCCAGAAGAGCGGGTCTCGCCAGCCACCTTGGGGTGCTGCTCAACCGACCGACGCTGGGTGTGGCAAAATCAAGGCTCTGCGGCGAGGCTGAGGAGCCGGGTAAAAAACAGGGCAATTTCTCTCTGCTGAAGGAGAACGGGCAAACCGTCGGCGCGGCGGTCAGGACAAGGGAAGGCAGCAAGCCGGTCTACGTGAGCATCGGCCATATGATCTCGTTACCGACGGCCATCAGGATAACTCTGGAGACAGCCAAGGGACATCGCCTTCCGGAACCGCTGAGGCTGGCCCACATCATCGCAACCCAAGCCATGCGGGATAAATTACGGCAATCACACTGAATTTGGTGGTCGATTGAAATACAGGAGATCCCAGCACTTCATCGTGATCAGGCTCGATGAAGACGATAAAGTTGTTGAATCTATGGAAAAGATCTGTCTCAGAGAAGGGATAACCAGCGGTGTTATCCTTTCAGCCGTGGGGGCGCTTAAGCGCGGCACCTTGATCTTCCGACGAGGTTGCCAGAAAGAATTCCAGGAGCACCTCGAAATAATCGGTAACGGTAACATAAGTGGGTCCGAGGGAAAGCCCAAGATTCACCTCCACATCGCCGGAGGTAATGATAAGGTCTCCGTGGCGGGTCATCTGGTGGAGGGAGTGGTCACCGTCTTCTGCGAAATCATTATTCAAGACTTGAGCGGCTTCACCATGGAAAGAAGATTGGATAATAACCTGTTAAATCAACACGTGCTCAATCCTTATGCGCTCGAACCATAGGTGGTCTTATGAAATTCGGTCTTTCCGGTCTGCTCTTCCCCCACGCCACCGTGGAGGAAGTCATCTCCAACATCGGCAGGCTTGGTGCCGATCACGCCGAGCTGATCTTCGACCTGCCTAATTTCACGCCGGATTTCAGCCTGAGGAAGCTCCCAGGGCTAAGAAAGCTGGTCGACTCCTATGGTCTGGACATCTCCATCCACGGACCGATCTGGGACCTCAACCCGATCAGCTGGCATGCCGCTGTTAGAGGGTTGGCGCTGAAGTACATGCAGAAAAGCATCGAGATCTGCAGTGCTCTGGGCGGTGAAATCGTCGTGGTCCACCCGGGCAGATGTCCCTTCCCCCAAGAAGAGAGGTTTCTCAAACCGGCTCAAGAACGCTTCCTCAACTTCATCAAATGTTCCCTGAAATACTCCAGAAGCCGTGGGGTGAAACTGACTCTGGAGAACTTTCCCATGACTACTGAATTCCCCTATTCCTCACCCCAGGAGATGCTCCCGCTGGTTAAAGAACTCGACGGCCTGGGAATAACATTTGATGTGGGGCACGCCTTTCTGAACAAGACCTGGCAGAAACTGAGTTCTCCCGAAAGAAGAATCGCTGAGGAAATAAAAATGGTTGGAAAATACCTCGCCAACATCCACTTTCACGACAATAGGGGGGAGCGGGATGAACATCTGCCACCGGGAGAGGGCAGAATAAATTTCAGCCCCATCATCAGGGTTCTCAAAAGTATTGGTTACTCTGGTTGGGTTACCGTAGAGCTGCACAAAATCGGCGCCAAGGATCCTGTTGAGACCGGCATGATCGGGCTTGAAAAAACGAGGGAGCTTTTCAGGACGTGAACTCCGCCACCACGGTGGTAAACACAGGACCGCGGACATCGATCCTTCTGTTGTTTGAAGTTATGTAGCGCTGCGCTGCCTCATCCAGCTCAAGATTAACATCACCCAGTGATTTGGCCGCCCTAACGCGGACTTTCACCGTCCTCTCTCCCCGCTGCGCGGCCAGCTCAATCTCATGCGCTGCCAGGGCTGCAAAACCATCCATGTAGGTGATTCCCGTGGCCCTGCCCCGGCTGCGCACGGTATTCAGAAACTCATCTTTCTCCCAGCCCTTTGGCGGCACCCCGATCACGTTGCCATCGTAAACATATACCTCATTGAAACCGGCCGGGCCGATCAGCTTGGTGTTGCTCTCGGGTTCCACAACTTTAACGATCACCCGTCTGCCTGCGACCTCGCCTTCAAAGGCCTTAAACTCGCAGGGACTGGGCTCATCCGCGTGCTCCCGGGCAGTCCTCACGATGGCCTCGGCTATCCTCCTGCCGGCCTCGGTGCTGGGGCCGCGCTGCAACCTTATCGCGGCCGCAAGCTCCTCATCGGAAAACTTCACCGCGCGGTAGAGATAGGGGAAGACCAGCGCGCGAATGTCAGTCTCGCCAGTCCGGATCATCAGCACCCGTTCCAACCCGATCCCCAAGTTAAACACGGGATAAGCGATATCATAGTAGCTCAGCGAAACCGGGCTGTAAAATCCGGCATCGCCGACCTCAAGGTACTCCCCGGTCTTGGGATGCCTGACGAAAACCTCCGACTCCGTCTGGGGAGCATAGTACTTGGATGTAGTCTTCTTTCTGACCAGCTTGACCTCGTCAAAGCCCAGCTTCGAAAAAATCTGCCGAGTCACCTCCGCCCCATCCTCCAGCGTCATCCTCTCGGCCATGATAACCATTGACGCGGTCCAAGACTCATAGAGGTGGCTTTCATCCAGCCTCTGCTCCCTCCGGAACTTGGGGCCGATGGAGAAAAGCTGCAGCGGCAGCGGCTCCCGATGCTGCAGTTCACGGAGGGCACCAAACCAAGCCGCAGTGGTGTGCGACCTCAGGGTCAAATCCATGGGGACCGGCCTGAGTTCCTTGAACTCGGGAAAAAGTGAGAGAATGGCCGTGGCCTGCTCCTCCTTTACTCCCAGCTCCTGAACCATGACCCCGACCATTTCGTCCGCATCGATCTCGCCCTTCTTGTAGCGCCTGAAAATCTCCTGAAGCTTCTTATGGTCGTCGAAATCGGGAACAATCTTTTTTATCTCCAGAAGCTTTTTTCGGCTGATGCCTATATCCTGCCTCTCCAACCCGGCCAAGAAAAAGATCCGGTCGAGGATGATGGCGGCCTCAGGACCATACTGGGCTTGCACCTCGCGCTTGTCCACCAGGATAGGCAGGACGACCTCGGTGAATCCGAGATCTAGGAAAACCCTCCTGACCTCCGCGATCAGCTCAGGTAGCGGGTGGGGTCGGGATTTGTTCTGAAGGACAAAAAACCTCCCCTCCTTTTCGATCAGCTCTCCGCTCTCCAGCCAAGCTTTTTCATAATCCTTTTCAGCCTTGGACCTGATCTCCCTGATGTCAAACTTCAAGCTCAGCCTCCCCTCTTTTCCAGCGCTCGCTCTAGACGCTGTTGCCTCAGGGCCAGGGTCAGGTCCCCCCTGGTCCTCTCCAGCACCTGCCTGACCATATCCTGCCTCCTCCTCATCCCGGGCAGGACAGCATCGGCATAATCAAACTCCATCAAGAACTCAAAAATTGTCTCCATCAACTTTAGCATTGCTTCGGCACGTTCGATCTCGTTGGCTCGAATCAGGTCCAAAACGTGACGCCGCAGCTCCCCTGTCGCGTCTGCCAGCGCCGCCAAGTATGGCTTGTAGGGGATGCCGATCTCTTCGATCTCAGCCAGTTTTTTTTCCATTATCGCTGCCCTGACGATCTCAGCCTCACCATACTCCTGCTGGGCCGAGAGGACAACTCCAGAATCGGCCAGCTCCGGAGCATCCGCAACCAGTTTCGCCAACGAGTTCAACCCTTCCCTCGCCTCGGCGATGAATTCATCGGCTGCCCGCTGGTCGCCCCTGTGGATGGCTGCTATCGCCTTAGCCGATGCCCTTATCGTCCGTCGCGAGGCCTCCAGCGCCAGCTCCCTCAACTCGGCCTGATGGTCAAAATAAGCCCTCATCCTCTCCAGCACGTTTGCGCCTCCTTCAATAACTAAATAGTTGAACTATTCAAGGCTTGTGGCTGCCGTCAGCTATCCTCTGCTCAGAAGGGCTACACGGCTGAGTTCCGCCTCATCTGAAAAGTTGTAACCGCTGCCCGCTGCAATTGCTCGAGCAAAATCGACAATTTCGGAGTGAAGCGGCATGTTCTCCAGACCCAGCCTGCTCCGCGAATAACCGACGCACATGTAAGCCTTGACCTCGACAAAATCAGCATCTGTCCGTGAAATCATTTTCGCATATGACTGGGGGTCCGTGAAATTCAGGCCCTTTGCCAATGTCAGCCGGATGACCCTGCGACAGCTGAACGAGGATAAAATCTCAAGACTCTGCATGAGCCGATCCCAGCCATCGCTCAACACCGGGCGACAGACTTTTTTATATGCCTCCGGGTCTGGTGCCACCAAGGAGATGTAAAGTTGGGTGGGCTCCTCCATCTTTTCTAAGACCTCAGGATGTTGTCCGTTGCTCACCAGAAAACTGGTCATCCCTCGCCTGCGACACTCCTCGATCAGGCTGTTGATCTTGGGATAAAGCGTCGGCTCCCCGGCAAGTGAAATTGCACAATGGTTGGGATTCAGAGCTTCACGAAACTTTCTCTTATCCACCTCAGGGTTGCCTCCAAACCCGCTTATCAGGAGCCGCTGTGCAGCGATGGCTCCGTCCAGGATTTCTGATGGCTCATCGACACCTCCCTCCCACCTCGGACTGGTTACCTCAGTGTTGCGCCAACAGAAGATGCAGCTGTGATCGCAGAAGGGAAGACCCGGTGCCAGCTGCAGGCATCTGTGGCTCTGGATGCCGTAGAACTTCTGCTTGTAGCAAAATCCGCGGTTCAGCAGGCTTTTCCTCGTCCAATGGCAGACCTTCACTGCGGCATGGCGATTCCTGCCCACAAAGCGATAGCCCGCCTTTTCCAGCTCCAATAATTTATCCGACGGAATGAACATCCGATCACTCCGCCCTATTCAATCTCCGCTGGAGCATCTTGACGATCTGTTTTTTAACCTCTTCCAGCGAGCCTTTACCGGTAACGCTAGCGGCACCTGCATGACCACCGCCGCTGCCGTTGAACTGTTTCCCCAGTTCCTCCATAATCTCCCCGAGGTGCACCCCGGTCTCCCTGAGGAACTCCGAGCTGGCCCGGCCACTGATCCTGAACTCTCCCTTCTCCTCCGACCCGACAAAGGCCACATCTGCACCAATCCTCACCAGCATTCCAGCGGCATCGCCCTCAAATGAACCCAGATCGGAAAAAACAACCAGTCGTCCGTTAATGCGCTGCAGCTCGGAGCGCCCGGCGGCCTTCAGCATGGCCACCCGCCTAGAGAGATCAGTTGGTGGTTTGAGCAGCTCGAGCACTCGATTGTAGTCTGCCCCTGCTCTCAACAGCCCCTCAACCGCTGTAAAGGTCTCTGGATTAGCGAACCTGAAATGACCCGTGTCACTGATGACCCCGGCCAGCAACAGCGACGCCTGCTCAGGTGTCGGCTTCACCCCCATCTCGACCAGTAGCCGATAAATGAGCTCCGACTCTGAGGTTATCTCCTCACGAACATAGTAAAACTTAGCCAGCTGCTTTGTTTCCTCGACGGGTTTATGGTGATCAATAACCGCAAATGGAATCCCAGAATTTCTCAGTTTATCACCATACTCGCCCAGATGACCAAAGCTTGAGGTGTCGACAAAAACGGCGAGATCAAAATCAAGTTCTGGGTTCAACTCGATCTTCCGGTTAAAGCTGGCCAAAACCGCCTCGGATATCGCGGCGAGATCGTCGGCTGCCGCTGGCCTCGCCTGGGTTCCCAACTCCGACAGCACCTCGGCCAGGACCACGGCGCTGGCAACGGCGTCAGGGTCGGCGTTGCGGTGACAGATGACAACGATGCGCTGGCCACTTCTGGCAGCCTGGGATAAAAAGTCAGCCGCCTCTTTCATCTGGTCCGCCTAGCTCGCCAAGCCCTCTGGTCTCTGCCCCTTCAGCGCCTCATCGATCTTGCTCTGCATCTCCCTCAAGCGCTGGATGGCCCTTTCACTCTGGCGTTCCAAGGTCTTAATCCTCAGATCCAGTGTCTCCTTCTGTTCGGCAAGGCTTTTCTGAAGTTCAACTTTGTTGGTCTTCACCAATATCGTTCCCAAGCTCTTGTAGACCACGGCGTCGTCCGGCAGCTTGGCCAGCTCCTCATGCGCCCTCTCGGTCTCGCGCAGCAGGACCTCAAGCTGCTGCCTCTGACTCATCAATATCTGCGCTTGCTGCTGCGCCTGTTGAAACTGGGCCAGCTGATGCCTTAGTTGAGGCGAAATCTTATCCATTTCCTTTCCTCCTTGGCTCCAACATGTCGCGCGCAACGATCGCCCATCTTATGAACGAGTTGAGCGCTGCACGCAGGGCCGCTGTGTCATCTGCATCTACCTGCAAAAATAAAGCATTTTCCCTCCGAAATATCCTCGCCCGACACCTCGCCGTGGCAGGCAACTCCTCCTCAGGTGCAAGTGCCCGTTTCACCGTCTCGGCCTCACGGACGCTTTTGAATTCCAATCTGATCAGGGCACTGGAATTCTCAGATTTGACCACCATCATCACCTTAATTTCTTAAACAACGGCCCGTAAGAAGCCACAGTTAGCACGGGGCCCAAATCCTCGGTGCTTGGCATGACTCTAAATTTTATTTCCAACCCGCCGTCTGAGGTTATAAGAATAACCGGGCCTGACTCCGGAGGTCTCTCAACGCATTCTATTTCCAGAATTCTCCCCAGCCAGCGGGCGAATTCATAAGAGGACGGATCCGCGGCATAGATTTTCATCCCGCTGGAATCGCCGATCCTGCTTTTTCTCCGGTTAATCGTCACCCCCGCAAGCCTTATCGATGCATCCAACCACCGCCAAGTTTCACCTACCTCAATAAAGCGAATTTCTCCAGGTCTGCCTGAAAAGCTGCTGACAAACATGACCCTGCCGTGACCGCGCTGCTTTGCCAGCAAGGTTGTTTTCTCAATCGTCTTGACGCCGCGGGGGAGGTACTCGCCTCCGGGCAGAACTAGGGCCAGCTCCCTGCAGAGAATCCTGGCTAGATGACACGGCCGCCTCGATGTTGTTATCAGCATGGCCCCTATACTCCATGAGCCACGTGAAATATGAAATTATCTGGCCTTCACTTTGCGGATGATCTCCCGGCGCGGTTTATAAAGGACCTTGGAGCCGCAATAGGGGCAACGTGGCCTATTCTCCGGTAGCTTCTCCACCATCCTGCCGCATTCACCACATCTGTACACTAAGCTCCCTCCTTCGGCGCCCGTTCAACCGCCACCGCCGCGGCCTTTGGAGTATAGGCTCCACCGGCAAACTTAACCCCACAGCGCCGGCACTGCCAGATCGCTGAGCCCGTCCTTCTGACCTTCATCGCCCCGCATTTTGGGCACTTGTATTCCTGCTTCAGCTTCTTCTCAACCTCAACCACGAGCTTTCTGACCTTCGTGCCGTAGCGTGGGCCGAACCTGCCAGCAGATCCAATTTTCTTGGTTCGAGGCATTTGTTCACCTCAGCTTCTCCCTCAGCTCCATCGCCTTGGAGCTGGCCAGATCATAGGCCTGTTCTAGCTCCTCGCGGGTAAAGTATCCTCTGCCGCCCTTTTGGATGGCGCAGATACTGCCGTCCTCAATCGTGGTTATCGTCAGCCTAGCGTCCATAACTCTCTCCTCATCCAGACAGGGGTCGACTACCAGCCTGTCGTCTATCTTGGCCACAGTAACCGCCACCGGCAGCTTGGAGAGGGGAAACTCGGGTAGCTTCCAATCCTCGTCTTTTGGCGGTTTCACATCGGTCAAGGCAGCTATGGAGGCAAGGGCAGCAGCATCGATGAGGCCGCCATCGTGATCAAGAACATCGATATCGATGAATACCGACCAGACATCTTCACCGGATTTTATTCCCAGCTTGTCCAAGTCAATGGCATCGGATTCTCTAATGCCGCGGTCTATCACTCGCGCTAGTTCGATTGCCTCCACGCGCGGTGGGCCGGGCTCGAAGGTGGGCGAGGCCAGCGGCAGCAGCTCCGCGTTCACGATCAAAACTCCGCTTTCCGGAGTGTCCGGAAAAGGCTCCGCATGCATCAGTTTAACACCGACGAGGACCTGGGTCTTGCCCAGCTTAACTTTCGCCGATCCGTTGGCCGTCTTTATCAGGCCCTTTTCGACCACTGCCTCTCTCATTTGGTCCAAAGCACGGCCATCAACGCGCTTGCCCTGCTTCACCAAGTCGATTATATAGTCCCTCTTGACGCAGGAAATTATTTCGTCCATGGCTACTCACCCTCCTTAATAGCATATTTCTCCTTTAGTGCCTGACGCTGCACCTCATAGATCTTCTCACAACCCTTGAAGGCCAGGTCCAGTGCCTGTTTGAACTCCTCCTTGGTGAAATGTCCGTCCATCTGCAGAAGAGTTACTACCTTCTTGCGAGGTATGATCGCCACCGGCATGTCTGTGGTTCCAAACTGATCCTCTTCCTTCATGAGGTCGAGGATGATGGTGCCATCAATTTTACCCACAGCCACCGAAGAAACCAGATCCCTCATCGGCACGCCGGCATCGGCTAGCGCCACCGCAGCCGCGTTAATTCCGGCCGTCCTGGTCCCCGCATCCGCCTGCAGCACTTCAATGAAAACATCGATCACTGATCTCGGATAAAGCTCAAGAAAGAGCACGGGCTCCAGTGCTTCCCGGGTAACCTTCGAGATCTCCATCGACCTCCGGTCAGGTCCCGGCCTCTTTCGATCCTCGACCGAGAAAGGTGCCATGCTGTACCTACAGCGCAACACCGCTGAGTCCGGCTGCTGATCATGTCTCGGGTGCATCTCCCTTGGCCCGTAGACTGCGGCAAACACTTTGTTGTTTCCGAGCTCGACGTAGGCTGAACCGTCGGCCCGCTCAAGAACTCCTGCTTTTATTTTCAGCGGCCTGAGCTCATCAGGTGCTCGGCCGTCTAGCCTTTTTCCATCAATCAACAATTTTTCCGGTTTTTCCATTCAAATTCCTCCTTCCCTTTGTTTCTCAAGCATGAGCGACACCCGGTCGGTAAGACCGGAGGTGTGCGCCTCGCGCTCGATCATGAGTATAGCCTCCACGGCCAGATTAACCCTCTCTGGGTCTTTTCCCCAGATTATTATCCTTCCGTTCTGACCCACGGCAAGGGTACAGCCCGTCTTGGACTCGATCACTTTAAGCATCGACCCCTTACGGCCCAAAACCCGTGGTATCTTCGCCGGCGATATCTCCACCAATTTACCGCCCTTAATCTTCCCCATCCCCCGCCCGGGAGTTTCCAGCAATACCCTCATGTATTCATCCACCTCTTTAACCGAGGCGAGCACCACGTCACCGATGCTAAGGAACTTGCTTATGTCCTCCTTGTTAAGGTCAACCTTCCTATGAACCAGCTCGGAAACAAAAAGATTGGCCGTGTACGGTGAATTGATATCAAGGATCCAACCTGAGGAGTGGTTGTCGATGACCACACCGATAACGAGATCGCCGACATGTGGAATATATCGCCCCTGTAGCGGTATCACCCTGACCCTGTCCCCCTTAACATCGGCCAGCCCCACCACGGCGGAGTAAATTTTATTGCCCTCGCGATACGATCCCTCCAGATGCCGGTAATTTCCCTCCGCAATCAGCTGCCCGGGAACAACTATCTCCCTATTCTGGACGTGAATCATCACAACACCTTTGTCTCGACCTCTCCTCTGGTCAAATCGTTAAGTTTGTCGAAAAACTCACCCTGCACTCCGGCGGGTATCTCCACGACCACCGCCCATGAGCCGTCATTGAGCCACTGCTCCTGCTTCACCGTCCCAAAGTCCCTAACCGTGCGTTGAACCTTACCCACATAGCTCGCTGGGATTTTTATCGCTATTCTCCTAGTTTCAAATTTAAGCGGCAATATCGGGGTCAGTGCTTTCACTATCTTTGGAATCTGCTCCTCGGCACTCTTGTATTCATCTATGTGAACCCTGGCCTCGTTTATCGCTGCCTCAATCCTCGCCGGTGGATGTGGCAAACCCGTCTGTGGATTTACCGCTCGCCGGGCAATTGTGGCTACCACCTGCTTCAGCCTCTGCTCACGCATGCGGCGCCTCTGCTCCGTGGTGACCTGAACCTCGCCTTTTTTCACGATCTGCTCAGCAACTTTGAAGACGTCTGTGGTCCCGAACACCTTTCTGATCATCTCCTCCGAGGCCACATCGCCCCTTTTCGAGTCCTTGAAGATTTTATCGCTTGCCAGCAGGCTGCGCATATCCACACTTCCACCCATCCTGAGGCTCAGCGCCAGCTCCGGGTCAACCAGCACCTCAAAAGTCGTCCCGTGGCTGGACAACCTAGCAACAACAGCGTCCTCTAACTTGACCATGATCCGCTACTCCTTCGCGGATTTGGTCTGCGGTTTCGGGCCCAACTTCTTTATATATTTGGCGATTTCCTCGTTGCTCAGCTTCTCAAAGCGCCCTGTCTTTACGGGGATGACTGCCATCTCAACATTCTCCTCGGTAAAATCGCCCTCAACCACCTGCCGCAGCGCTTCCAAGGCGAGGAGAATAGCATCCTCAAGCGAAAGCTTCTCATCATATCTCTTCTCAAAGAAGTCGGTCACTGTCTGAGCTCCACCGCCAATCGCCTGACACTTGTAAGCTGCCACGACCCCACTGGGATCCGTCTCAAACAGACTGGGTCTTTTGCCATCAACTCCGGCGATTAGAAGCCTGGCGCCGAAGGGCCTAACACCCCCGTGCTGTGTGTAAAGCTGCTTGGTGTCTCCAATGCGCTTGGCGAGGGCCTCCACGCTTATCGCCTCGTCATAGCGCAAACGGTTGATCTGGGCTTCTATGCGCGCGTGATCGATCAACACGCGGGCATCTGCAATCAAACCTGATGCTGCAGCGCCGATATGCTCGTCCACTTGAAAGATCTTTTCGATCGAAGTTTCTTCTACTAGTCTGCTCCGAACCCTTTTCTCCGCAGCCAAAATCACGCCTTCATTTACCTTGATTCCCAGTGCCGTCAGTCCGCGCTTGACGGCCTCTTGGGCATATTGAACTTGGAATAGTTTACCATCTGGGCTGAAGACAGTTATTGCCCTGTCATAACCTGCCCCAGGTGGTACAAACGCCATATGGATCAACCTTTAAACCTGCAATCATGATTCAATAACTGTAAGTTACAGGCATATTTAACATTAGCGGCAGCGGGCAATTTTTCTAAGACAATCCAAATTTCCTTTTTGCAGCCCTAATCGTGCCCGAGACCCCAAGAATTTTTATTGGAAATCTGCTCTCAGCTATCTTTTTTCTAAGGTCATCCAACAGATAATGACAGCAGAAGAGAATTCCCCTCCCTGATTCTGCGTCGTAAGCAATCAACCTGATGCTGCCTGGATCTGCTCTTAGCTCCTTACAGATGGCGGCTGCAGCCCCACTGATATTCAGATCGCTCTCAACTTCAAAGACCACGTATCTTCGCCTGCATTTCATGATTTCACTCAACTTTCAGAAAGTCCATCACCTTGGCCGCGGCAATCTCCCGTTTAGCCGGAAATGCGATAACCTTGAGCTTCAGGTGAACTGAATCGCCCGTCTCGGTGAGAACCAGCTTGCCATCGAGCGCTGCTTGTTTGTCAAATCTGAGGTAAAGAAAACATGATTCATCCATCCTTTCCCGAACTAACTTTCGAAGTTCGGAAATCGTCGCTTCGTCCATCCTCGACAAAAGAGTTCGCCAGAATTCCTTAAGTTCATTTTTCTGGTCAATCCTAGACTCAAAAACTACGATGGGATTGCCGTGATGCCCCTGCATACATGATCTGTGTACCTCAACTGATGGAGGTACAAAACTCCTGATTATTTCCAGAAGCTTCTGCTCATCTTCAGTAGCATGCGCATGCAGACTTACCACGGCACTGCCGAAGGGGAACTCCATCAACTCACTTTATTCTCTTCCGAGCTCTGACACTCGGTCTCATCCGCTCCGCGCCCTTGCCCTTTTTGGTCAGGCCACGGGACTTCTTCCCGGCATGCGTTAGGCCTCTGTAGACACGACCTCGATGCTGCTTGGCTGCTATCCATCCCAGCTGAGAATCACTCCTGATAGCTGGGTGATGGGGGTCCAGCATTATGACCTCATAGTATTTATAGGTGCCATCCTCCGCAACCTGGTAGGAGTTGAGCACCTCAAGGTTGGGATACTTTCTCGCCGCCCTCTCTTCGGCGATAAGCTGAATGCTCTTCTTAGGAACTATCTTTAAAACACCCATGCGCTTTGGCCTTCTGCCCCGCGATGGTCTTTCCTTCCTTCTGCCTCCCCGCCTGACCCTAACCCTAACCACGACGACCCCCTGCTTGGCCTTGTAGCCAAGTGATCTGGCCCGTTTAGGATTGGTCGGTCCCTCAATGCGCTGGACGGCGGGGGCCTTGCGCCATTCGGTCAGACGGCTTCTCAACGGTTCTGCCTGTACTGTAGCCAAACTTACACCACCGAGATTACGTTATAGCTTCCTTTATCTTCTCCGATATAAGGATGGCTGCTTCCCTCTGGGCCTCATGAGTCGAGGCACCGATGTGCGGTGTCAGAATCACGTTCGGCAGCTTTAACAATGGGCTGTCAACCGGGGGCTCATGGGAAAAAACATCAAGGCATGCACCCGCAATTTTGCCGCTGCTCAGGGCCTCAACCAACGCGGTCTCATCAACGATTTCTCCCCGGGAAGTGTTGATCAGGACGGCGGTTGGCTTCATCAAACTGAGTTCCCTTTTTCCGATTAGGTGTCTGGTTTCCGGCGTCAGAGGCAAATGGATGGTCAAGTAATCCGATTGTTTAAGAATAGTATCTAAATCAACGTATTCACAGCCCGTCCTAGCGACAAATTCCGGATAGATCACGCAATCCTGGGCAACTATCTTCATGCCAAAGGCCATCGCAAGGGCACCGACTCTCTGCCCGATTTTGCCCGTTCCCACGATGCCTAAGGTCTTTCCACGCAGTTCCGTACCCATCAACTCCGATTTCAGCCATTTTCCCTGCTTCATGCTGGAATCGGCTTGGGGTAAACGTCTGGCCCAAGCCAGCATTAAACCCATCACCAGCTCGGCTACGGCCTCTGTCGGAGCCTCTGGGGTGTTCAGAACCTTTATTCCCTTGGCCCTGGCCGCCTCAACATCGATGTTATCGATGCCCGCTCCGGCCCTACCAATTATGCGGAGATTTTTGCCTGCCTCGATGACCTCTCTCGTCACCTTGGTCGCACTTCTAACGACTAAGACTTCGTAATCCTTGATGCGCTCGATGAGCTCTGAGTGCTTAATCCCAAAGGCGAGGTGCACATTGGCCACTTCCTTAAGCCGCCTGATGCCCTCCTCATCTATCTTATCCGTAACCAAAATATTCACCATTTTACCACACCATCCTAACTAAACGTTGTCTAATTTATAGCCGTTGCATATAAAATCTAAGGTCAGCGCCCCAGAGTAGAAACTATCTTGATGATATCTCCATCATTCAGCTGATAGTTCTCCCCAAGCCTACGTTTCGTCCTAACATCGATGGCATATAGAAAGGACTCGCCTAAATCCGTGTGAATTGTGTAGGCAAACTCCCTTACGGTGGTTCCTTGGCGAACAAGAAAAGCATCGGGCAGAACGTTGCCGTTTTTGTCGGTTAGCTTTTGCTCATCATCAACGGGATAAACTACTATCAGTTTCAGGAGTTCATAAACTGCCTTGTCGACCACCTGCTGCACACCTGTCGAACCGAACTTTTTCAATAACGCCGATATTTTTTCCAGCGCCATCTTTTGTTGTTCGTTTAATAGTTCCGGCTTTAACAACCTGAACTCTGGATCTCCCGGAACGTATTCAACTATGCCCCTTTCCGCTGCTCGCCTCAAGATCAACTCGGCCTCTGAGCAAGTTGGCACCACGATATAGCCGCGCTTACTCAACCGATCGATGTTCTCTTCTGCGGTTGGAACGTCGGATTTATTTGCCGCGATTATTATTGGCTTGCTGACCTTCCGCAACTCGGCCACAAACCTGAGCAGATCATCGGCGGTCCATTTTTCTGGATTAGAGTGGTCAACGGATGCTAGTTTGAAGGCCTCAGCAACATGGCTGAGCTTTATTCCTAACCCGCTGAGGCGCCCCGCTATCTCCTTCACCAGATCCAGCCTTTCATACTTAGCCCGGCGCGCAAATTTCGGCCAGTCCTTGGAAAGCAGCCCCCTGATCCACATGGCAATCTCAACCTCAAGAAAATCTATGTCCTTTAGCGGATCGTGAGTGCCGGGAGGACAGGGTCTTCCTTCGGCATCGGTTGCCCCGGAAGCATCAATTATGTGAATCAGGGCCGCGGCCATACGTAGATTGTCCAAAAATCTATTCCCCAGCCCCCTCCCCATATGCGCGCCTTCAACTAGACCGGCCACGTCTATGACCCTTACCGGAACATGGCGAACCCCGTTGATACACCGAGAGTTCTGCGGATTGCAGGTCAAGTTGAACTCTCGACAGGGGCATTTGCTTCTAACATAGGTGACGCCCACGTTTGCATCAATCGTGGTGAAGGGATATCCGGCCACTGGAGCATTAGCTAAAGTTAAAGCATTGAAAAATGTCGTCTTTCCTGTGTTGGGTTTGCCGACCAGTCCCAGCTCAAGCACAATTAACCCTTCGCAACTCGATCATAATAGCCCGGATCCTTGTGGCTACCAAAGCTATTCAATCCACGCTCCACCAGTTGCCTTCGGAGCTTTTTAGCATAATCCACATCTATCTCATTTCTGCCCTCAAGATAATTTATTATCTCTAGCGCCTGTTCCTCGGTAGAGCATCTGCGGATGAAATCCACTGCCGTCGGTGTGAACCCGTATCCTGAAGATGCTGCTCTCTCGCCCTCGTCAACCGTGCTTCTGACGGCGTTTATCCTGATCCCCCCTTTCCCTCCAAGCTCCCGGGCCAGGTTCGGATATTTCTTCCTAAACTCTTCCTCAGAATATTCGCCCATTTTACCACCCTGTCTTTCTGGGCCACTTATGTCTCTTGATCACCGGCTCGGCTATCACTAGTGTGTTTGGTTGAACGTCCGTGTAAACAACCGCCCCCGGACCAACCGCAGCATTTGGACCAATCTTAACCCCAGGATTGATCATGCAATTAACTCCGGTTTTGACATCGTCCCCAATCACCGTTCCGAGCTTTTTCCTTCCCGTGTTGACGATTCTTCCGCTAACCTTCATCTTCACCGCGCTCTCATCCAGACGCAGATTGGCGATGGTAGTGCCGGCCCCTAGGTTGCATCTGCTGCCGATGATGCTGTCACCGACGTAGGAAAGATGTGCCACATGGGTGTGATCCATGATGATGCTGTTCTTTATCTCAACTCCATTGCCAATCCTGACGTGGTCACCAACGCTAGTGGAAGGGCGGATGAAGCAATTCGGCCCGATATCGCAGTTTTTGCCAATGTAGGTCGGGCCTTCGATGTAGGAACCGGACCTGATTCTCGTGCCCTCACCCACATACACATTCGGCTCAATGTAAACTCCATGTTCGATCTTGCCGTGAATCTCCCCTTTCAGGTTCCTGAGGAAGTATTCGTTAGCCAAAAGCAGGTCCCAAGGTCTGCCGATGTCGGCCCAGAGCTCCAGCGGGAAGGTGTACACGCCGCCGCCCTCATCTATCATCATTTTAATCGAAGTGGTAATTTCATACTCGCCTCGCTTTGATTTCTTCGTCCTCCTGATGGCGTCAAAAATTATGGGATCAAAGAGGTATATGCCTGCGTTAGCCAATCTGCTCTTAACCCGCTTGGGCTTTTCAACTATATCCACTACCTTGTCACCATCGGCAAAAACGATGCCGAACTGAGCTGGATCCTCAACCTCGATGATACCCATTAGGCAGGAAAAGTTTTTACCTTCACCCAACTGTCGGTAACGGACGATGAAATTATTTAAAGACTCCTGATCCACCAAAGTATCCCCGTTCATGACCAAAAAGCGCTCCCCGCCCACGAAATCCTCAGCCAGCGAGACAGCATTGGCGGTTCCTAAGAGTTCCTTCTGATGCAAATATTCCACACGGACTCCAAAGCCCGAGCCATCACCATACCGTTCCATTATCTGGTCCTTGCCGAAGCCGACAACCATCGCGATGCTACCGACGCCGGCGTTGCGGAGAAGGGATACCACATGGTCGAGAGCAGGCTTGCCCGCCACCGGTAGAAGGAACTTGGGTTTGGTGAACGTCAACGGTCTCATCCTAGTGCCTAAGCCCGCCGCCAGGATAACTGCCTTCATCTTTATCATCATTATTGTTGCAGCGGTGGCTAATAAAACGTAGAGAGGGATAAAAAAGTCCGGGATAAATGCCATTTCTTCCCTTATAAACAACCTGCCATTAAAGGAAGGGCGGGTAACCTGAAGCTCGTCCATTACCAGACCCTCGAGGCTGTTACTCCCGACGAGCTGAGGCAACTGATCAGGATAAAGGAGAAGTTCAACGAAAACAGAAATTACTGGGAACGCATCAAGCTCTGGCGAAAATCGGACATCTTGGACCGGTTGGAACCAGACGGTGCGAGGTGGGGATTTTCCAGGGTAAAAAACGAGGGCGACAAAAAGGCACTTTTATCGGTTCTCAAGACGATGTCCCAAGCGACGCCCCGGCTAACTTGGATCATGTACGATGAATCTAACGGCGGTCATGAGCTGGTGCTGAAGGGCGGCTCGTCGGTGGGCAGCGGTTAATTTATGCCAAGTGACGGTATTTTTTAGTCCAGTTTCTTTGACTTTTTTAAGAAGATTCCATCACACATCACCGGAAAAGAAATTAAAACAGCGTATCTCAATTTTGGTACGATTGGATGGCACTCCTGAAGAAAATTGTCGACAGCTATATGAGAAAGGTCGTCGGTGTTAAAACACTCTGCAACAGGTGCCTCAGTACAAAAAGATGGGGAGGCAACGTGGTGCTAATGGTTGTGGACGCGGCCTTTACCTCCATTGGGTTGAACTATTTCACCGCGGTTGTACCCAAAGTCGAAGAGTTCAATCAGAAATTTGTGAAAACGGGAAAGATAAAAGACCTCTCCGACCTTGCTAAGGCGGATATTAACGAACTCAGAAAAGTGTGGCGCAACGTGAGGTCATGGAAAGTTGCCCAAGAAATCGCCTCCTATCTATCCACGTTGGGTGACGACAGAACTGCCCTCCGAAGCTGGGCGAAAAGTTCCCGTCTTGAAAAGTGGTGGGAAGATCCGATCGGTAGAATCAAAGGAGTCGGCTTGATCACCTTTCAATATCTCCGGATGATGGGCGGCGTCGATACCGTGATGCCGGACAAAATTGTCAAGCGAGTGATTAACGAAATTTTGGCGCTTGCCGGCGAGCCACCGGTAACCGACGACAGGGGATTTATTAAAAAGGCCGAAGAGGTTGCCATCGCCTGCGGATACCGGCCTATAGAACTGTGCTGGATGACTTGGCTTGTCCAGCCGGAGGGTAAAATCATGAGAATGAAAAAGTACCGGAGTATATTTTCCAAAATATAAACAGGTTAAACTGATAAATCTTTGACGATTGAGAACTTTTGGTAATCAGATGAAGTTGGTAGACTGTCACGCCCACCTTGAAGAAGTACCGGAGCTTGACCTTGAAATCGGAAGAGCCAGGGCAAACGGTGTAGAGGCCATCATAGCAGTTGGCTCTGATAAAAAATCCAACGAAGCCGTGCTGCGGATTTCCGAGAATTACCCAAACTACATCTACCCTGCTCTTGGACTGCATCCGTGGAACTTGCGCGACCAAATCGACGAAGAAATACAATTCATCGAGAAAAACATTGAAAGATGCATCGCACTCGGTGAGGTGGGGCTGGATTTCAAATATCAAACCCCCAAAGATCTGCAGATAAAAGCCTTCGCCCGCATACTTGACCTGTCACAACGCTACGATAAACCTATCATCGTGCACTCCCGCTGGGCTTGGCGCGAGGCATTTGAAATGGTCCAAGGAGCAGGGATCAAACGAGCTGTTTTTCACTGGTACAGTGGCCCGTTGGATGTTCTGCGGGAAATTCTTGCGCACGAATATTATCTTTCGGCCACCCCTGCGGCTGAATTCAGCGAGGCACACCGAATGGCAATAAAAGAGGCGCCGCTCGAAAGGCTTTTGCTGGAAACTGATTCTCCGGTAAAATATCGCGGCGTTGCTTCCACGCCCAGTCACGTTCTCAAAACGCTGAAGGCCGTGGCAAAGCTGAAGGGAGTAGCTGAAACAGAAGTGGCTGAAATAACGACTAAAAACGCTGGGAAAGTCTTTGGAATTAAAATTTAATTTAACGCATCCTCTTTAAAACCTTCGCCGCTTTCTTCAGAATCTCCTCTGCGCGGCCAGGAGTTCTCGCCTCAGCTGTCAACCGTATGTACGGCTCAGTGCCCGACGCCCTGACCAGCACCCAGCCATCCAACAGCTCCACCCTAACTCCGTCAACTTTGAGGACACCGATCGTCTCACTGAATTCCTTGACTAGCTTCTTAGAAACTGCGGACATCACCTTGGCCTTCTTCTCCTCCGGGCAGGCAAGCTTCTCACGGAGCATGTAGTACTGCGGCAGGGGTTCGAGAAGCTCCGAAATCTTCTTTTCGGAAACGTCCAAAAGTTCCAAAACCTTCAACGCGCCAAGCAGACCTTCGGGAGCCATGCTGAAGCGCGGGAAAATCCAGGCACCGCAGGGCTCACCACCGAACACGGCACCGCGACGATTGATCTCAGCCGCAACGCTAACATCACCGACTTTAGTTCTGACGACCTTGCCCCCGCCATTGACCACAACTTCGTCAACAACTTTGGAGGCATCGACGGTGGTAACTATCACGTCGCCTTTTTTAGTCAGCTGGCTTGAGGCCACTATTGCCAGAACTTCATCTCCTGAAGCTACTGAACCATTCTCGCTGACGATTACAACCCTGTCTGCGTCACCATCGTGGGCGATACCCAAATCGGACTCCGTTGACCTCACCACCCGGCACAGCTCGACCAGATTCTCTGAGCTGGGTTCAAGCGGTCGCCCCGGAAAAAGCCCATCGGGTTGAGAGTTCAAGGAGATCACCTTACAGCCGGCCTCTCGAAGCATCCTTGGGGTCACTAGTGAGGCTGCCCCGTTCCCGCAATCAACCACGACTTTATAATCGCGAGAAAGTTGAACTGTACCGACAAGAGCCTCAATATAATCTTCTAAAATATCCAGATCTTCCACTTCGCCGATTTCCTTCCAAGATGCCTGACGCCACTTTTTTCCAAAATAAATCCTCTCCACTTTGCTCTCTAGTCCAGGCGTATACGCCATCCCAGAGGAATCAAAGAACTTCACCCCGTTGTACTCAGGTGGGTTGTGAGAAGCCGTAATCATCGCGCCTGCCTTTGCCCGCAAACTTTTAACGGCAAAGCTGACCGCCGGCGTTGGCACCACACCCAAGCGCTTTACATCACAGCCTCCGGAAAGCAGACCGGAAATCAAACACCCCTCAAGCATGTCACTTGACGTTCTAGGATCTTTACCCACCACGACGGTTCCAGAATTGCCCAGCAGAGAGGCAAGAGATTGTCCCAGACCGATAACAATTTCTGGGGTGATCTGTTTTCCCACCAGCCCGCGAACTCCGGAGGTTCCGAAGAGCCGCCCCATGGGACCATCCAAATTAAAAATGACCTACTGGCTCTTAACCTGCTCTGGAACCGGCCGGCTCAAGAGCTTGCTCTTGTAAACTTCAACCCTGCGAATGGGACAGTACTTCCTAGCCTCTTTATAGATGTCCGCTGAAAGTTTACCCAGCACCGCTTCCTGGACAAATTGATCCAAGGTTCTCTCGGCCGCTCTGGACTCAACCACTTTCCTCATGTCCTTGTGAATGAGGTCGAGCTTGGTGCTCTGAACTCGCCTGAGGGTGGTCACCATCGAGGTAATCCTGAGCTTGTAGCCATCCTTTGTGGTCACCGTCGCAATGTCATCAACTTTGCCAGCTCTCCTTCTGACCTGACTCCGGATATAGTCGCGGGCCATCTCATGTCCAATGAAATCAGTCAGCGCTTGTCTATCTCTGACCTCCCTTACCTGAAAATACAGCTTGATGTGGGACTTGGAAAAATCCTCGATCAGATCCCCGAGCGTGGTCTCAAAGACGCGTCCCACCAGCTGTTCAGGCTCTGAAGCCAGAGTTTCCCCGATCTTCTGGCTGCCAAACATCGGGGGCGCCACTACCTCGAACCACCCCTTCTCCCGCCAGCTTTTCTTCACTATTCGCTTTTTTTCCTCCGCCATTATTCAACCACCTTTGCCACGGGCGGCAGTGAACCGACCCGTTCTCTTACCGGATCAGGCCACCGCGAGGGTTCAAAGCCATGCTGGGCGAGGAAACCCACCACCCAGCGGCTCGTCCCAAAGCCGCAGCAGCCCGTCCAAACCTGCCGACCTTTGACCTCTTTTATTTTAAAGGTTTCCACGAACTTGGTTTTATGCACATTATAGGAGCCTATTTCTAGCCAGCTGCCATCATAGGGCAGCAGAACCTCAACGTCATATGTGGCCACCTTGCTGCTGTCACTTCCATCGCCGACCACGCCTTCCCTCATATAAAATGGCGTGGCAACCAAGAGCCTCCATTCCATCTTCAATTTGTCCAACACTCTGATGCTCCTCTCGACAACTGCATCACGAATTGAAACGACATCCTCAGGAGAACCGAGAAAGACGAACTCGACGCGACGAAATTCTTGGGTCCTGAGCAAGCCCTCGACACCGCCGCCCTCCCAGCGGTACGTCCAGCCACTGCGGTCAAACTGCTTCACAGGAAGGTCCTCAATTCTAACGTGGCTGAAGGCAAAGGTCTCGTAGAATGGCTCACACTGCGCCGGAGCCAGCACATAAGCCGGCTCCTTCAGGATTCTCTTAAGTTCTTCAACCGGGACCCGCTTGGTGAGCTTGAGTTTCTGTTTGAAATCCTTAAAGGCCTCCGGATCTCTCGGTGGGGGGGAGACATAATACATGCCTTCAGGCACCCCATCAAGATAGCCCGGCATTCTCTGCATCACCTCAAGCGGGATAAGCTTGGGCAACATTACTTCTTCAAACTTTAATGGCCGGGCCACCTCCTCAATTATAATATCCTCAATTGCCCGAAGCAGCTTTGCATATGGCTCCTCATAGATCCACTGGCCGCGACCGGGAAAATCCCTGATCCAGCCCAGCTTTTTGGCAACCTCAAAGGGGTTCTCCTTGAAAGAATGGGAAAGTTTCGGCCCTTCTCTGACGACCTTTGGCTCGGTGACCTTTGCCGACACCCGCGAGATAACCTCTTCAACCATCGATACCAGCCTATCAACCACCCTGTTTCTCAGGTCTGCTTCGCCAACTTCTTTCAGTTGTATTTCAACCGAAGATTCTCCAACCGTTACTTCATAGGGCAACTTCTTTATCTCGGCCAATGCCTCTGCTGGCGCCTCGGCGATCGGTAATAAAATCCGGTACTCTTTAGCAGATGTTCCTCTAAGGCCCATCTTGTGTCTCTTGCCCAGCTCGGTGGCTAAAAGCTTGGCAAGACGGAGAAGTGCATCGTGCGCCCTTACATAGCGCCCTGATTCCAGTTCCAACTCCAGCTCATTTGCGATGGTACGCCATCCGCTGATTCTCGCGGCCTCCGTTTCTTTACCCTTTGGTGCCCCTTTGGTGAGTAGAGGCCCAGCCGCATCTAGAATCGCTCGGATCTCATCTTCCAAGCCCTTGAGATCGCCGCTAAACGCCAGCCTAGCTTTCAGTTCAAATCTCACTTGATCGCCAAAAACCTAATCGTCCATCAGATATGAAAAGCTTGTCCTCGACCCCAGCTATCGATTCTTTAGCTTAGCTGCAATCATCCTGCCGAACTCAACTGCCTTAGCCAGCCCCTCTTCGGAAACCGGTCCCTTCATACCCCGGACCCTTACGGACAAACCAGGAGACAGCACCTCGGCGCCCGGGATCTTTTCAGCTATCCTTTTTTCCAGCTTTTTCACCGCCTTTTCAAAATCACCGCCAAGATATGTGTCAAACGCGGCGAATACCTTGCCCTCTAAGCCCTGCTTTCCCAGCGCATCAATGAATTTTCTGACCCCACGAGTCGGCCCCCCGATGTGATTGGGAGAACCGATCATAATGACATCATATTTCTGAAGGCTGCCCAGGTCCACCTCTTTTATTTCACAGACGTCTGGTTTCAATCCCCTGACCTTTTTCATCCCCTCGGTAATTTTTTCAGCAACCAGCTTAGTGTTGCCGTATTTTGACTCATACGCGATCAATATCTTAACCAACTTAACCACCCGGTTTAGTTTTTTTCTCTTTTCAAATAATCATTTAGCTATTGAAGAATCGTGGGCAGATCGTCCAAAAGGTTGATTCTAAAACATGCTTTCCCCAGTCAAGGTACAAAAGAGCAGGTCATCAATTGTAGCCAATAGTGTTTCCAGTCTTCCTTCCAGTTTAATCGAACTAATCACCTTATTTCCACTGACCACCGTCGAAACCAACAAACCGCTTGGAAGCTCCCGATTATCCGGACCGAGAGCTTTGGCAATCGCCCTGGCTATCTTACTGTTCCTATATCTGCAGGTGATTGTGGCTTGCATTTTCATTATCATCACCCTTAAGAAGTGCTCCGATATTTTCTGTTTGTGTCTCCTGAAAATGCTCCTTCATCATCAAAATAAGTTCCCTCACGGCCGAATATAGCGGAAGTGATTTACTGGTGAAACACTCCGCTGCATCGACATGGCCTCCCCCCTCAATCCCACCAATTTCAGGATAAAGCCTTCGCAGACGATCGGCTAGTTGATAGCAAATTCTGCTACAATCAATTATCCCGCCTCCACCCCTCATCGAGATGTGGACACCATTCTTCTTCGGGCAAACAACGACGATCATTGTTTCTGTATGGCCAAAAGCCCTTTTTAGCGGTTCTAGCTGTGTGGAGGCCACATAAGGCAATACCGCAGGGAATGGTGCTGACTGCAAACGATCGGCTTCTCTAGCAAATATCAGATAAACTCCGACATTTTGAATCTCACCCAAAAAAATCGGGCTCTTGACTCTGAGCTCAATCAGATCCCAATCGTGGCGGAAATCGGCCAAGGCACGCAGGATGGCTCTTCCAGCAGGGGCCGCTTCCAAAAAATCTTCGAGATTTCTGAACAACAATGGGCTTGCTGCCGCCAGATTATTAAGGAAACCCAGCACCAGCTCCTGACCCGAACGACCGAACGCTGAAATATCTCCATAGTAATGAGCCAACGTTCCCGCATGTAGCGCCTCGGCAATCTGATTGATGAGAGCCGTTCGCCTTCTGTCCCTTATATCGTACATCGTCGGGCGTCCCAGTCGTGTCTTGAAAAACCGAGGGTACATTTTCATCAGACGTTCAATAAAAGGACGGACAAAATCGGCGTACTTTTGTTCAACCGGGTCAAAGGTGAAATCTCCTCTGCAGCCAACCAAGGCAACGAAATCATCGTATTCATCGGTCGAAGTTATCTGAGTCGCAAGCATATGACAAAGCAGTGACGCAGCGGTGGTAACGTGCCGTTCCATCGAGGGGTTGAAAATAACTGCCTTCTCCGGATTTCCGTCCGGCGTGTGGTGATCAACGATTAAAATATTTTCTGCCTTTTCTAAAAAGCCATCATAACTGGCAAAAGTTCCCTTATCCGAGATTATCAGCAGATCAACATCGTCTCCCACCGTCGCCTCCAGCGTCTCTCGTGACAGTTTAAATTCCTCAGGTAGCATTGTCGTTACCTTAAATCCAAACCGTCGAAATAGCCGCTGGAGGATATAAGCACAAGCAACACCGTCGAGGTCATGATGGGAAAAGTTAACTACCTTCAGCTCCTTCCGTTGAACTAGTTTCTCTATTAACTCAGCCGATCTGGCAAAGCCTGCATCATGCTCCAACAAGGATGTTATTTGCTGACGATAGTTCATCTTCCAACACCGGACATGATCCTATCCAACTCCGTTACAAAATCTTCTAAACGGCAGCGTGGGATGCGCGCTGCCGCTGAAACATCATGGCCTCCGCCGTAGCCACCGACAGCTGTTGCTGCACGTGAGATTGCTTGGCCCAAGTTTACCCCTGTGGCCACTAGGCTCAGCGTCGCTCGTGCGGAAACCTTCAAATAACCATCGACAGTGTCAGCTATGCCTAACACAGGCTGCTCCATCGAAATCAGAGCCGACTCAATAGCCAGAGAAAGCAACTCCCCAAGAATTGCCGAGTCAACAGCGTTTCCGGTATAAATGTAGCGAAAGTGGGAAGCTGATTTAAAGGAAGCGAGCTTGCTGACCAACCATTCCATCGACTTGAGCATCTGCTCCTGATAGCTGCTGAGCAGGCCAAGCGCGTCCATCTGATAGCTTCCATCACCAACCGCTAAGGCAAATCCGACCTCCGGCCTTCTCATGTTTCCACAGGCATCGATGACGGCAGCATATTCACCCAGTTCCTTTGGTCCGCCTAGATCTTCGGTGATAGCCGTCAAGATCGTGCCCCATAAAGTACGACGAAACTCCTCTTTGGCAGCGGGAGCGCCGACTTTAGAAAAAATCGCGTCCGCCAGTCTTCTCTCCGTTTCAACACCCAAATCTGAGATTAAGCTGGAATGTGATATGCCCAAAGTATCCAACAACGAGCGACAGGAAAAGGCATTTCCCGAAAGACCCATGAGGTATGGACGAACAGAGGTCCTCAGGCACTCGACCGCCGGCACCAGGCTGCGGCGCGTCAGCCTCAATCCCTCACTCTCACGGACAAATCCAAGATCTACCGCGCGCTTTAGCAGGGTATCGTTGACTCCAGCAAACCCGGAGAACAGCTCCTGTCGGTCACCGATCGCGCCCACTAACGCCAGACCAATCAGCGGCCTAAAGCAAAGGTCAAGCTGCTCTACCACTGAAAACGCTGCCCCGCTGGCACTGACATCAGTTGAACCGTTCAGCCCGCAGTTATGGGGATTAAGATATGACAAATTTGGGTTCTCAAAAAACTGCCCCGGATGATGGTCGATTATAATAACTTCCTTTCCCCGCGCCAGTAGATGCTTGTTGATGGCATCGAGTTGAGCGCTGCCTTGGTCGAGAAAGAAGTAAAGGTCATAGTTCTCCGCCCCAAGCTGAGCGATGTCCTCGTCGCTCGGGGGCCGGCTTAGCTTGACTGCGAAGGGGACATTATAAGAGTAAAGACACCTAGCCACTATAGCCGCTGAAGCTATTCCATCTGCATCCGTATGAGAAACTACCTTGACCCTTGTCCTCCCATCTAATCTTGGTCTGAGAAAAGCTGCAACCTCCTCGGAAGCCCTACGGAACCTCTTTATCTCCGCCCTTATCACCCTGAACCACGCCCCTGAGACTCACTTTTCTGCGACATGTAATAACTTTTATTAACGGTCGAAAGCAATGACATACGTGGTCTTATGAAAGTTCAAATTCTATACACTATGGACTGTCCCTGGTGTCTGAAGACCAAGAAACTGGTGAGGGAAAGTCTCAACGAACTCGGGGTAAAGGCAGAGCTGGAAGAAATCCTAATAGATACAGATGAGAAAGCAAGGAAGTACCGGTTTACGGGCTCACCCACCGTCAGAATTAATGGAAAAGACGTTCAGGATGAAAGCATCAAGAGCCGGTGTCTTCCTTGCGAAGAACTGGCGGAACTTAAACCAACCACCGAATTTGTCAAACAGGAATGTCGCTGTGGCTGCAGAATATACTTCTATCAAGGAAAACAATATCCCTATCCACCAAAGGAAATGATCAAGGCCGCTATTCGGAGCAATCTAAAGGTTGCGGGAAAATAGTTATCGAATCACTAAATACTCCATCATGCCAAAAGTATCGCGACGACGTTAAACATCCTAAAAAGCAAACTCACCCCACTGATACCAATGTTTGAATTCATTTCCTAATTCCTTGAGCCCGGCCCCATTGGTCTTTTCTACCGTCCATTATGTAATC
>JACIWF010000020.1 GCA_014361095.1 Hadesarchaea archaeon
GTATCTATTAACAAAAAATCAGCGGCTTCAGCCAATTCAAGGGCTCGGGTGATAATTCTCTCAGTACGCTCAATTTTTGGGGGAACTGGAATAACTATCATAAGCTGAGCATCAAGTTCTCCCCTTATCTCAAGTAGATCTTCCAAGGGAAAGATAAGGTGGAACTGGAGATAATCGGGTTTCAGCTTTTCGTAAAAATATTTTACTTCATCAACATTTCGCGGCATGAAGACAGCAACCTTAGAAACGCCTGCCTCGACTTGCCCAAAAATTCTCCTTGCTTGATCAACCGTCACGTGGCGTGAGGACTCTGGGATGAGGATGACCCCCACCAGATCAACACCCAACTTACATGCCGCTTTTACATCGGCTGGTCGGGTAAATCCACAAATTTTAATTTTAACCACGATAACCCCTCTTGACAAAGTCACTCCTTGTTTTGATATCCTCATTATATACAAATTTGGCTCCACAGGCGATAAACTCTACTCCTGAAATCTAAAGTAAAAATACCCCCTATATAAAAGACGGTTGTACCAAGAATTGGTGGGAAACCGCGCTAACGGGTGTTCTCTACCCGATTTAAAAGGAGGTGAGAATATAGTGAAAAACTTTGGGAAAGTTGAGACTGCGAAAGAAATTTCGACGCTTAGAATTGTGGCCAAGCGCGAGGATAGGGAACCTTATACAGTAAATATTCCGGTAAAAGGAGATGTATTTTCGCTGGTGATCCCAAGCGGTTACATAAACTGGCCTGAAGGCAAACCATACCCTGACTCAATCAGGATAGCTATCGACGAAGATCGAAGCCTTTGGGTTAACTTTGGGGTTTCTAAAGAACACGGATTTTACACATCGCTTAGAATTGGAAGAACTGGTGAATAACACTATCATCATCATTCACTATCGCAAGTACTATTTTCTGCCGGCAAAATATCTGTTGATACCGTTAACCATTGCCTCGACGCTAGCTAAAACTACATCCTCCCGAACACCTTTTGCAATGTAGATGTTGCCACGATCGTCCTCAAGTTCAACCGTGACCTCTGCCAGTGCATCGCTTCCACCGGTTATCGCATCGAGGTGATACTTCTTTAACCTGAGCTTTGAAATTTCTCCCATCGCCGCTCTAATAGCCGCTATTGCCGAATCGACCGGACCTACACCCGTCGCTGAACTTACCCTATCCTCACCACGAATGCTCAAACGTACCGAAGCTGTGGGTGTGATGGTGCTACCAGTCGTGACCGTGACCTCCTTTAGTTCAACTACCTTTTCCTCCTTTGGCAGAGCACCGATTACGCTCTCTGCAATGACCCGCAGGTCTGCGTCCGTGACCTGCTTGCCCTTGTCCCCTAGCGCCTTGACCCGACGTGTAATTTCAAGAAGTTGTCGTTTGTTGGGCCTAACTCCTATGCTGCGCAGCTGTTTTTCGACCGAATGCCTGCCTGTTAATTTACCCAAAGCCAAACGCCGATGATGGCCCACGAGCTCAGGGGAAAATGGTTCATAAGTACCGGGAAACTCTATCACACCATGTGCGTGAATCCCAGAAACGTGGGCGAAGGCGTTATCACCGACGATGGCCTTATTGGGAGACACATAAATTCCAGTAAGTCGTTCTACCAAGTCCGACGTCTCTGTAAGCAATTTCGTTCTAACGCGCACCTTTACACCATAAAGCGTCTTTAGCGCCATAACGACCTCCTCCAGCGACGCGTTGCCGGCTCTTTCCCCAAGCCCATTTACAGTCACCTGCACTTGCTCAGCTCCTGCTTCAACGGCGGCAAGAGAATTGGCTACCGCCAGACCAAGATCATCGTGGCAGTGCACACTTATGGGTACCTTTATATGGGGCTTGAGCTGGGAAATGAGGTAAAACATGCCGCGTGGTGTTATCGCGCCAATTGTGTCGGGCACGTTAATCCTATCCGCGCCCGCTTCAACAACTGCTTTGTAGATCTCCCTTAGAAAGCCTAGTTCTGTCCTCGTCGCGTCCATCGCCGAAAATTCAACTTTGACACCGTGGCCCTTGACATATTCCACAAACTTCACTGCCTGCTTCATCACCTGTTCACGCGACATCTTTAGCGCATGTTTGAGGTGAATATCCGAGGTGCTGATGAAAACGTGGATGCAGTCAACACCGCAGCCAATCGCGGTGTCAATATCCTCTTTAACTGGCCTAGCCAGCGCACATATCTCGGCCTTTAGTCCCGACTTAGCGATGGCAGTAACTGCCCTGCGTTCCCCCTCTGAAGAAACGGGTGTTCCGGCTTCGATCACGTCCACGCCAAGCCTGTCCAACTGGCGGGCAATGAGAATCTTTTGATCTGGGGTGAAGGAAACCCCGGGGGTCTGATCTCCATCCCTAAGTGTAGTGTCAAAAATCCTGACCTTCTTTGGCAACCTAATTTCGCGATTGACTAGCCTTGCATAGTCGCTTACGAAAACATTTTCCCGCATCCGAACCACCATCAATTACTTTAGCCATTAATATAATGTTCACTTATATAGTAAAAGGGGCCACACCATGACCAAGCGGAGGATAAAGATACTGGATACAACGCTGAGGGACGGCGAACAAACACCCGGAGTAGCCCTGACTCCAGAACAAAAATTAGAGATAGCGGGGGCCCTTGATGAGTTGGGTGTGGACATCATAGAAGCTGGAGCTGCGATATCATCGGAAGGTGAGAGAAAGGCCATAAAGATGATCTCAAGGGCAGGGTTTAAGGCTGAAATCTGCAGCTTCGTAAGGGCCACCAAGGAAGATATCGACGCCGCTCTTGCCTGTGATGTCAACAGCGTCCACCTAGTTGTTCCAACCTCAGACATCCATCTGAAGTACAAGCTGAAGAAGACAAGGAAAGAGGTCAAGGAAATGGCACTAAAAGCGGCTAGGTACGCGCTAGATCATGGGTTAATAGTTGAATTCTCCTCCGAAGACGCGAGCAGAACTGAAATGTCGTTTCTGCTGGATATCCTATCCGCCGCGGCTGAGGAGGGGGTTCAGAGGGTATGCGCCTGCGATACGGTGGGGGTTCTAACTTACGAAAAATCGAAGGAACTTTTCTCAAATTTGGCGACAAAACTCAAAGTGCCCGTTTCTGCCCATTGCCACAACGATTTCGGCATGGCCACGGCAAATACCGTGGCCGCCGTGATGGGTGGCGCTAGCGAAGTACATGTGACCATCAATGGTCTAGGAGAAAGAGGCGGGAACGCGGCGTTGGAGGAGGTTGCTCTCGCTCTTTCACAGTTCTATAACATCTCTACGGGCATCAAGCTGAAATTGCTTTACAGCGTTTCAAATTTAGTCGAAAAACTTACCGGTATGCCGGTCTCACCTACAAAACCTATTGTGGGTGAAAATGCCTTTGCCCATGGAGCCGGGATCCACACTCACGGTGTGATTGCCGAACCGTCCACATATGAGCCGATTCCTCCAGAGCTGGTGGGCCAACACCGCAAGCTGGTCTTCGGAAAACTATCAGGTGCACATGCGATTGAAAGCGAGCTGAAGAAAATGGGCCTAAAGCCAACCAAAGAACAGGTTGAAGAGATATTCAACCAAGTAAAACAGCTCGGTGACCGCGGTAAAATGGTCACCGATACCGAGCTCCGAGCCATCGTGGATTCTGTCCTAGGCCGAGAGTTCAAAGAAACCATCAAACTTGAGGAACTTACGGTCGTGAGCGGAAACCGCATCACCCCCACCTCGTCAGTTAGAATAAAGTTCGGGGATAAGGAGTTCGTCGAGTCGGGGGTTGGTATCGGACCTGTCGACGCTGCCATGAGTGCCATAAGGAAAGTGGTAGAAGGAACTGCGAAAGTGAGGTTGGTCGAATATCACGTCGATGCCATCTCTGGGGGCACCGATGCCATGGTAAGCGTGGTAATAAAACTAACGGATGGCAAACGAATGGTAACTGCGAGGGGCACTAGCGGCGACATCATCATGGCCAGCGTTCAAGCTATGCTTAATGGCGTAAACCGCCTACTATGGGACAAGCAATGGGGGGGCAAATAATGCCGGCTCAACCGAACAACGAAGAAATTGAGCGCATAAGAGTACCAAGAGCAGGTGAAGTTCTTGGAGTGGTGGAACAGATGTACGGTTTTGACCGCCTTAGGGTGCGCTGCAAAGATGGTTTCACTAGGAACTGCAGAATTCCAGGCAGAATACGCAAACGACTTTGGGTTCGAGAGGGAGATGTCGTCATCGTTCGCCCCTGGTCAGTTCAGGGGAAGGAAAAAGGAGATATAATTCACCGCTACACGGCTGCCCAACTTGGTGCCCTAAGAAGAAAAGGACTTTGGGAATAGGCTGATAATTTGGAAGATGATTTTGATTCCATTCTATCAAAACTAGATCGAAAAAAAATCGAGCGACTGGAAAAGGACTCAGAGATATATAAGATAATGGCTCGTGTCTTTGACACCTCGACCCTGCTTACCATTTATCGCCTCATAAACCGCGGTGTCTTCGATGTTTTCTATGGAAATATCTCTGCGGGAAAGGAAGCAAACGTCTACTGCGCTTTGGACAAAAATGGAAACTATGTGGCTGCCAAGATTTACAGAATTGCCACATCAGACTTCAAGAACATGCGCCGCTATTTGGTGGGGGATACTCGTTTCAAAAGCGTGCCCGTGGACCGTCGTGGGGTGGTCTACACCTGGGCCTCACGTGAGTTCAAAAACTTGCAGCAAGCGTACCAAGCCGGGGTTCCTGTGCCACGACCAATAGATCATGAAAAAAATGTGCTAGCAATGGAGTTTATCGGTGAGGACGGGATTCCCTATCCACTCTTAAAAGACGTGAGACCCGAGAACCCGGGAGAAACTTTCGATATTTTAATTGATTCCGTAAAAAAACTTTATCAAATCGCTGGTCTCATTCACTCAGATCTCAGTGAATACAACGTCATGCTGACGCCTGAACCGGTAATAATCGACCTTTCTATGGGAACCGATACCAAAAACCCTTTGGCTGAAAAACTGCTGATGCGTGACATCCAGAACTTAGTCAGGTACTTCAGAAAACTCGGGCTGAGGACTCCAGAGCCGTCCGATATTTTTGCTGAAATTGTTAAATGAAAGCAGTTCTGCTCAGGTTTTTAGCTCTATGGCTATGGAAACTTCCTCTGGCACCTGAACCCTCATAATCTGACGCAGGGCACGCTCGTCAGCCTGCATGTCAATCAAACGTTTATGGATCCTGAGCTCCCATCTATCCCAAGTAATAGTCCCTTCACCGTCCGGGGCCTTTTTAGTTGGAATTACTATTCTCCGTGTCGGTAACGGCACTGGACCTGAAATTTTAACGCCGACTCTCTCCGCTATACCCACTATCTGCTTACACACTTCCTCCAGTTTCTTAGGGTCCACACTAGCCAGCCTTATGCGTGCCTTTTGCAAACTAACCCCTCTACCCTAAAAGACGCAGAAGCCTATAAAAGATTTGGTCTACTTGGCTTTCACCAGATCGACGCATACGCCAGCTGCGATTGTCATGCCCATGTCACGAATAGCAAAGCGGCTCAGCTGCGGTATTTCTGAAGCCTTCTCAAGTACCATCGGCTTTGTCGGCACCACCTTGATCGTAGCCATGTCACCCTTCTTTATAAACTCCGGATTTTCCTGAACGGGCGCGCCTGTCTTGGGATCGATTTTCTGCGTGATCTCAGTGATGGTGCAGGCAACTTGGGCCGTGTGCGCATGAAAGACCGGTGTGTAACCTGCAGTAATGGCTGTTGGGTGCTGCAACACTGCGATTCTCGCCGTGAACTCCTTGACTACTGTGGGGGGCGACTTGGTATGCCCGGCCACATCTCCACGTTTAATCGCCGTCTTTTCAACGCCACGGACGTTAAAACCTATGTTATCGCCCGGCTCCGCCTGCGGAATTGACTCATGGTGCATCTCAATCGACTTCACTTCGCCGGTTACTCCTGCAGGCTCGAAAATGATGGTATCTCCGACCTTCATCACTCCCGTTTCTACTCTCCCTACAGGAACTGTACCCACTCCCGTTATTGAATAAACGTCCTGCACAGGGACCCGAAGCGGTTTTTCAATTGGCTTGGGCGGAACCACAAAGGTATCAAGCGCTTCGTAGAACACCGGACCGGTATACCACTTCATGTTTTCGCTGCGTTTGACAACATTTTCTCCGTGAAAAGATGCTGTGGGGACGAAGACGAACTTTTCTGGATTTCTATAGCCAACAGCCTTTAGGAGATCAATTATCTCTGCCTTTAACTTGTTGTAAACTTCCTCTTTATAGTTCACCAGGTCCATCTTGTTTATAACCACCACGAGCTGTCCGACGCCAAGCGTGAACGCCAGTGCCGCATGCTCACGCGTCTGCGGCATGATCCCGTCATCGGCGGCCACGACCAGCACCGCCGCGTCGGCCTGGCTTGCCCCGGTAATCATGTTCTTAACGAAGTCACGGTGCCCGGGTGCGTCGATTATGGTAAAGTAATATTTGTCCGTCTCAAACTTTTTATGCGCGAGGTCGATGGTCAACCCTCTTTCACGTTCCTCCTTAAGGGCGTCCATTACCCAAGCGAACTTAAACGTCTTGCCCTTATCACCCAGTGCCTCGAATTTTCTTACGTCCTCCTCTCTAACCAAGCCCTTATCGAAAAACAACCTGCCGAGCGTCGTTGACTTACCATGGTCAACGTGCCCTATTGTTATAAGGTTTAAGTGCGGTTTCGCCATATTATTACCTCCTTTAACTATTTCTTTTTGACCTATTTATTTAATAAGCTTTACTCATCTTGCCCCCTTGGCAATTCTCTCCATCTCCTCTTTTCTGGCCACAGCAAAGCTCTTGGTATCATTGTTAGCCGCAAGTATCAGCTCCTCAGCCAAACTGTCGACGATGTTCTTTTTTCCTGAAAAAGCAGCGGCAAAGGCTCCTGCGGCCAAATTTTTCAAAGCTATATCCAACCTTCTTTGAGGTGAAGAATCCACAGCGATATAATAGGTGATGCCACCATAGCTGATACGAGTAGTTTCCTCACGAGGAGCAGAATTTTGAATTGCTTCGACCAAGACCTGCAAGGGATTCTTGTTGGTGCGTTGGGCGATTATTCTGAAAGCATCACGAACGATATTGTATGCCTTATGTTTTTTACCCGTGGCCCCCGCCCCTCTTATGGTCCTGCCCCCAAGCTTCCTGACACCAGGTCCTGATCTCATCACCTTATTTATCAAACGTTCAACCACTGAAACTCCCGCCTTTCCAAACTGCTTGCTGGAGTGCTTTCCTCCTGTGTGCAGAACAAGAGGACACTCTAGGTGAAGGTACTGTTTTATTCCCGGATCCTTAACCTCTATATTCTCAGTGTCCCATTCTCCAAAGCATTTGAAACCCAAAAAATCACCTAGTCGGTTTCTCCTTGCGGCCCTTGACGAGCTCCTTGAGAGAGATTCCATTAACCTTAACTACCTTATAACGAACCCCGGGGATGTCTCCATAGGCTCCTCCCTTGGCTCCGCCGATTCCTTCAACGATTACCTCATCATGCTCATCGATAAAGCCGATGGCACCTTCTCCCGGTGCAAAAGCAGTTATCTGTCTGCCATTTTTAATCAGCTGAACCCTGACACACTTTCTGATGGCCGAGTTGGGCTGCTTGGCCTCGATCCCAACCTTTTCTAGAACTATCCCCCTGGCCTGCGGGGCGCCCTCCAAAGGATCGGCTTTCTCATCTAACCTGAGCACACGACGTTTATACTGGGCGCTTTTCCACCTAAAGCGCTGCCGAGTATCTCGCAGCTTCCTTGCAGCGAATTCCCCTCTAGGTGCCTTCATGTTCATCACTTAACAGTAGTTAGTGTTGTGGTTTTATAAATCATATGAGTATTACGTCGCTTATGCCGTGATGTCTCTCAGCAAGCTTTTTCGCTATCTGAATTTTCTTACCCCCGCGTCCAACGGCCAGCCCTTTATCCTGCAACTCAACGCCGACCAAAGCTACCTTCTTCCCGCCTTTCTCCACTATCTTGATGCTCTGCACCCTTGCCGGCAAAAAAGTATTTTTCAGAAATTCCAAGGGATCGTCTGAGTATTCGATCACTTCAATACTCCTTCCCATCAAGCGCCTGGCTCTTTTTACTTTATCCCCGCCGCGTCCGACGGCCATCCCAAAATCACCCTTGTTGACGACAAAAGTCACGCTTCCGCCAAAATCGCTGATGATACAATCACGTACTCTGGCACCGGTCAGGCCCTCAAAGCTTGCTATGTAACGCATCTCCTCCGCTGTAAACTTTATGGTCATCTTCGCCCCTCAGTGCCAAGGATGTTCGAGCTACCTGGATCCAATACCACCAGCATATCCACGGAAAAAGGTTTGCCGCAGGCTAGTCCCAGTGAAACGTTATCTCCTTCATAAACGCGAAGCTCTACACCGCTCAACCGGGAGTAATGCTGTGCGTCCTCCAGTGCCTCGGGCGCGCAGTTGGAGGCCACTATAACCAGCTTTGCTTGGCCGCGTTTAAGCGCCTTTAGCGACCGCTCTGTGCCAATAATAACTTTTCCGGTCGCAACTGCTTGAGCTATCTTTTTACCCAGCTCCAACATTACCCCTCCGCATCACTAGCTCCACTATCCCAGTACCGATCGGTATCGGTTGCCCGGCAATAACATTTTCAATTATCCCATCAAGACGGTCGCTCTCACCGTGCACGCACGCATCCAGCAGATGTTTCGTTGTAATCTCAAAAGAAGCTCTGGCAAGAACGCTGGCTTTCTCTCCGCTAACTCCGTGCCTTCCAACCTGGTTCACCTCGCCTGTGGCTGTCATCATGTCCGCAACCAGCATTATGTGCCTGATATCAACATCAAGTCCCTGCTCCTCCAGCGTCTTCACGGCTTCGTTTATAATGGCATTTCTGGCGGCTTCTATTCCCAACACGCTTTCGATCTCATGAATGTTATTGGTCGTCGTCCTAGTGGCGTCAACCTCTGGCATCGTCAGTACCTCTGCCAAGTTCGAGCCCTCGGTGTAGACCACATATTCGTCGCCTTCCATTTTAACTACCACTCTAGTAATGCCCTTGACCCCTCTCAGCGGCGTCATCCTGACACGAGAAACTAGCCTTCGCAGCTCCGTGAGTGAGGCGCTTTCGGGCTTTATCCGCAGCTTGTAACCATCAACCGTTATGCTCACCTTTGGTATTTCCCTCAAAATATCAGCAATTTTTGAAGGGGTCAGTTCCTTTCGCTGCAAACGTGAACGATCCAATGTGATAATGAAAACCGAATTTATGAGATCTACCTCAGTTTGAAGCGCCAAATCCTCAATCGTGGTAAGTTCAACCTTCTGCGCGAATGCTTTAGCTTTCTCTTTGCTCTTGGAGTATGGTTCCTTCAAATAGATGGTCATCAGCGCCGCAGACGGTGTCTTTCTAGCATCTATTATCTCAATAAGGCGTGGCAATCCCAGAGTAACGTTAAGCTCGGCGACTCCCGCATAGTGGAAGGTCCTAAGCGTCATCTGCGTGCCTGGCTCGCCGATGGACTGTGCCGCGACAGTGCCGACTGCCTCCCCCGGCTCCACTAGGGCCCTATAATAGGCATTCTTTACACCAGTTATTATCTCGTTGAGCTGATCTCTAGTTATGGCCCTCTCCTTACTAACACGAATCAGACTGCTTTGCAGCTCACGAAGCAGCGATTCCGGCAGCTCCCCTTCCAGTTTTGCGATTTCACTTTTAATGGTATCAGCAGAAACCCCTACCATACCATCACCCAAGCACCCTCTCTATAATCTTTTTGACATTGACTGCCTTGCCGCGATCACTGCGCGCTGGGTCCACCCCATCCTCTCCATAGGTGAACTGAATTATAGCGCCTCGATCATCTCTGACCGTCCCGTCGTACTCAACACGGAGATCTTGGAGAGCGTTGATTAGCCTTCTCTGCATGTAGCCGCTCTGAGCTGTTCTAACGGCGGTATCGACAAGGCCTTCTCTGCCACCCATCGCATGGAAGAAGAACTCCAACGGCTTGAGCCCGTCCTTGTAACTGGAGCTGATGAAACCGCGAGAATCAGCACCCAAATCTCCCGGTCTGAAGTGAGGTAAAGTCCGACCACGATAACCGCGGCTCAACCTTTCCCCGCGCACAGATTGCTGGCCGACACAGGCCGCCATCTGGGTAAGGTTCAACATGCTGCCCCTGGCTCCGGTCCTCGCCATGATCACGGCATGATTATCCAAACCAAGGAACTCCTCAGCTGTGGCACCTGCCTTGTCCCTGCTCTCGGCTAAAACTTCCATTATTCTCATCTCCAGGGTTTCACGAAGAGACCGCCCGGGAAGGGGTTCCATCTCACCTGAGTTATAGATTTCAATGAGTTCATTCACTTTCTTTTTGGCTTCTTCAATACCCTCAATTATTCTCTCCTTGGCCTCCGGCGGTATATCTTCATCATCAATGCCTGTGGTAAAGCCGAACAACATCGCCGAAGCTATCGAAAGCCTTGTGACCCTATCCAGAAATTCACGCGCGACGTCCGTCCCATAGTCCTTAACTATCCTGTCCAGTATCTCACAGCGGTCGAGCGCCTTGAAGCTGCTCGCATCTATCACTCCTGTTAGCAACTGTCCCTTCCTGATGGTGACATAAGCATCTATTTCGCACTCGTCCTGTTTGCATTTAGAACAATTTTCACATATCTTGGCCTTAAAGGTCAAATTAAGATCTTTGGGTAACAGCATGCTGAAGATTTGCTTTCCGGTCCAGTAGTCAACCCCTTTCTCCTTAACGGCTGGCTTCGGTAAATCAGATAGAATGCCGGCATAAGCAAGCAGCTGTTGGGCTTGCTCGCGCGTCAGTAATCTGTTTCTGTGAGTTAAGAGATAAGCGCCTGTGATATGGTCTTGGATGCCTCCGATAATGGGGCCACCAAATCTCGGTGATAATATCTGCTCTTGAACCCTCATGAGGATACGGGCTTCAGCCTGCGCCTCCTCAGACTGGGGGGCATGAACGTTCATCTCATCTCCATCGAAATCTGCGTTATACGGCGGACAGACGCTGAGGTTGAGGCGGAAGGTCCTCCCGGGCAGAACTTTGACCTCGTGAGCCATTATCGACATGCGGTGCAAAGAAGGCTGCCGATTGAACAAAACGATGTCACCATCACGAAGGTGGCGCTCGACGGTGTAACCCGGTGTCAGATTATTAGCTATCTCCTCACGATCCGCATATCGGAGATCAAACCTCTTACCCTCAGGATTGATGACACAGTTGGCGCCCGGAAAGATGTCGGGCCCTCTGCGGACGATATTTCGAAGCTCCTCTAAATTATATTCAGTCACCCTGACAGGAATTGTAAGAATCTTCGCCACATATTCAGGGACGCCGATTTCGTTAATGCTTATGTTTGGATCCGGGGAAACCACGGTTCTCGCCGAAAAATCCACCCGTTTTCCGGAAAGGTTGCCCCTGAATCTTCCCTCCTTTCCCCTCAATCGCTGCGATAGTGTGCGAAGCACTCTGCCGGATCTGTGTCTCGCTGGAGGTATGCCGGAAACCGCGTTATCAAAGTATGTGGTGACGTGATATTGAAGTAATTCCCAGAGGTCCTCAACGATTAAGTGCGGCGCTCCGGCCTCTATGTTCTCGGCCAGGCGCTGGTTAATTCTAATGATGTCCACCAACTTGTGTGTTAGGTCATCCTCAGAGCGAACCCCGGATTCCAACGTTATGCTGGGTCTAACCGTGACTGGGGGAACTGGTAAAACAGTTAGAACCATCCACTCAGGTCTCGCGACCTTCGGGTCTATTCCTAAAAGAAGTGCGTCATCGTCTGTTATCTTCTCCAGTCTCTCACGAACATCGCTCGGCGTTAGACGGTTCTTGCCTTCTATGAAAGTTGTCGGTTTTTCGAACTTTATTGGCGCCTGTTTCTCTCCGCAGTGGGGACACTTCTCGACCGCGGTAGCGCTTCTCACAACCTGTGCCGAAATTTCCCACCACTTGCCTCCGCTCTTCTTAGAATCCTCAATCAACTTGTGGAAGTGTTCTATCTTTTGATCTGACAACAATATCCTGCCACAATCCTTATTTCTACAAATTGCACGTAAACAATCGTAGATGGTCTCAACATATCCCACATGAATAACTGGTCTGGCCAGCTCTACATGTCCAAAGTGTCCTGGACATTCGCCAGCGCGACCCGAACACGTTCGGCATCTTAGCCCAGGATCAACAACTCCTAGCCTTGAATCCATCAAACCCCGGTCGATCGGAAATCCGTCATCGTCATAGGTGTCTGCTGCTACTATTTTAGTAACCGACATCTTGCGGATTTCATCCGGTGACATCAAGCCGAAATCAATTCTATCAATTTGTTTGGGTATCCTTATCATTCTTGACCACCTAGGCTTTATCTTTAAGCCTTATTCTGGGCGACATGCACAGGGATTTCAGTTCATCCATCATCAGCTTGAACGCATACGAGATCTGGACCCCATAAATCTCTGAATCCTCATCGCAGAGAGGACAATATGCACGATCGCTGCGTCGATCATAAACTGCGAATGATCCACATTTTCCACAGATCAACCCGGTATACCTGTCAGATGCATCGAGAAGGCGTTCGTTAAGCAGCATCGCGGCCCCGTGTCCGATCAGGCAATCTCGTTCCATTTCTCCAAAGCGCAGCCCGCCTTCCCTAGCCCTGCCCTCCGTGGGCTGATGGGTGAGCACCTGAACCGGACCGCGCGAGCGTGCGTGAATCTTGTCTGCGACCATGTGGTGGAGCTTCTGATAGTAACAAACCCCGATGAAAATATCAACCGGAATCATCTCACCAGTAATCCCATTGTAAAGAACTTCCTTGCCGGTGTGCTTGAAACCAAAGGACTTCATTACCTCACGAATCTCCCTTTCAGACATTCCTGAGAAAGCCGTCCCATCTATCCTACGTCCCGTAAATGCTCCGACCTTGCCGGCGATCATCTCAAGGAGCTGTCCAACCGACATACGGGAGGGAATTGCATGTGGATTAATTATGATATCGGGAGTAATTCCATCCTCGGTGAACGGCATGTCAGCACCGGCCATCGTGATCCCGATAACTCCTTTTTGACCGTGCCTTGATGCCAACTTGTCACCGATCTCTGGGATTCTGAGGTCCCTGACCCTAACTCTGACAAACTTATTCCCCTCTGAGGTCATGCTTACCAAAACCATATCAACAATGCCCTCCTCACTGGGCCTTACCCTGATGGAGCTTTCCCGGCGCCCGTGCTCAACTGCCAGACCGAACTCATCTATCTCTTCCAAAAACCTCGGTGGGCTGGTACGACCGATTAAAACGTCTTCACCCTTAACCACTGATTCAACTTCAGTTATACCGTCTTCACCCAAGTTATGGTAAAGGCTTGCATCAGCGTAACCCCTTATCTCCTCGCTAGGAATCTCAAACTTATCCTCCTGACCACCAGGATATCGCGCCTCCTCGGCCTCATATATCCGATAAAATGTCGTCCGTCCCATACCCCGATCAATTGAGGCACTGTCCACTATCAGTGCATCCTCCATGTTGTAGCCACCGTAGGTCGCTATAGCAACGACTAAGTTTTGTCCGGCAGGTCTTCGGTCAAAACCAACCGCATCCATTACCTGGGTCTTTACGAGTGGCACCTGGGGATAGTGCAAGAAATGACCGCGTGTATCAACCCTCTTATGAATAGAGGTCGTCGTCAGTCCCAGCGCCTGCTTGGCCATGTTGGCACCATAAGTATTGCGTGGTGATTGATTGTGCTCCGCGTATGGAACCAATGCCGCGCTAATGCCAAGTATTCCCAACGGATGGAGCTCAAGATGGGTGTGCTCCGGAGTCAGCTGATTCTCGTAAACGGCAATATAGGTGTTCTCCTCTTCCTCGGCATCGAGATACTCCACAATGCCCGCATGGACCAAGTCTCGCCAAGACATCTCTCCCCTTTTAACCATTTCGAGAATGTCCGGGGTTAGCTTGGACTTCCCTCCTTCCACAACAACAACCGGTCGACGTACCCTGCCAGCGTCCGTGTTTATTCTAACCTCATTAGTGTCCTCTCTGAACGCAATGTTAACCTGTTCATCCAAATTTCCCTTTCGACGATGGCGCCTTAATTCATCAACAAGGCTTTTACCGTTTTCAGTTGTACCAACCAATCTGCCGTTGATATAAACTGCCGCCTTACCTTTTCTTTCGCTGCCCTTCACTATTTTATTAACACCTAATTTGTAGACGAGGCGTTCAACCTTGCTCTCATCTGTGCCTGTCGAAATTTCAGCCATGAGCGCCAAATTCTTAACTAACCCACAGTTGGGGCCCTCTGGTGTCTCACAGGGGCAGATTCTTCCCCAGTGCGTGGGATGCAGATCACGGGCTTCGAAATGGGGTTGACTTCTGCTCAGTGGAGAAACGACGCGCCTAAGGTGAGAGATCGCCGCGATGTAGTTGGTTCTATCCAGAAGCTGGCTGACTCCGGTCCTGCCTCCCGGCCAATTGCCTGTGGCCAACGCATGCCTTATTCTCTCCGTGAGGACATCAGCGCGAGCAGCGGTTCTAAGATTCATCTCACGGCCCCTAGCGTGGGCTCGCTCAAGCTGATATTTTATATCTCTGGTCAGGTTGAGAAAAGCCAGTCTGAAGACATTTTCCAGCAAATCCCCGGCCAGTTTCAATCTTTTATTTCCATAGTGATCCTTATCGTCGACATCCCT
>JACIWF010000021.1 GCA_014361095.1 Hadesarchaea archaeon
ATATCTCTGGTCAGGTTGAGAAAAGCCAGTCTGAAGACATTTTCCAGCAAATCCCCGGCCAGTTTCAATCTTTTATTTCCATAGTGATCCTTATCGTCGACATCCCTTCGGCCCAGCGCCAGCTCAATAACCTGCTCAGCCATGCTACCCAAATAGTAACCTTTAGCTATCCGATCGTCTGTTCCTGAGCCTATATGCGGCAGTAAATACTTGTCAAGAACCTCTTGGGCCCGCTGCAGTCGATAGTCGCGAGTCTGTCCAATGGCCACTCTCTTACCGATTATGTCCAAGGCATCCTCTTTGGTCTTTACATCGATCGCTTCCTGCAGGTTCTCAAAGAGCTCCCTGATTATTTCCGGGTCCTCAGAAACGGCACTGACAATTTCTTTGTCGCTTTCGATTCCGAGCGCACGCATGATCACCACAAAAGGAACCTGCCCCGGCACCGCGGGGAAAGCCACGCGCAACAGGCCGTCCCGCTTTCTCTCGACCACCACCAGCGATCTAAAGCCACGATGCGTGGAAAATACCTTGGCAACCTCTGTACCCATATGTTCATCGCGTTCAACCAAAATGGCATTCGAAGCTAGATCCTCTTGAGTAACGATAACCCGCTCGGATCCGTTAATTATGAAGTAGCCTCCGGGGTCGAGGGGATCCTCGCCGGCATTTATCAGCTGCTGTTCATCCAATCCGTAAAGTCTACATATTTTTGACTTCAGCATGACTGGAAGCTCGCCTATATACACATCTTCTGGAGGAAGCTCCCGTCCATTTTTGACCAACTTCATCTCAAGTCTGATTGGTGCGGTATAGCTCAGGTTCCTCAGCCTTGCCTCGCTAGGAAACAGGGGGGGGCGGGAACCATCAGTTTCCTTTGTGGAGGGCGGATCGAGGTGAATCTTACCAAACTTGACCTTCACACCCTCGATATCAAGATCAATGCCACCGATTTCATCTATAACCTGCTGAAGCCCTCTCTCAACAAAATCATTGTACGAATCTAGATGTTGCCTAACCAGGCCTTTTTCTCTGAAAAATGCCTCGACTAATGGCCAAGTGTCCTGCAACCAACCACCTATCCCTCGATTACATATCTGTAGGCAACCGCTTTCCCGGCAGTCGGGCTGTGTCTGGTAATCTTAATAACATCTCCCGGCTTGCCTCCTATCTCCCTCACCGCCGGATCCGAACTTTTTATCAGGGGGAGTTGATATGGGGTTATTCTGTATTTCTGAAGTAACTCATCTACCTTGTCCTTTGGCAGGACCTCATGTTTTGGCACCAGCACGTGCCTACTGACTTGGAATTCTTCCGGCATTTTTTTCACCAACCGCATTCACAGGCGGGCCCGGAGGGATTCGAACCCTCGACTGCCGGCTTAAAAGGCCGGTACGCTAACCAGACTGCGCTACGGGCCCCAGAAAGCGGTTAGAATCTTATTACCCCATTTCGCCATTAAAGTTCATCTCATTTCCCTTTTAAGGTTTTCGCGTCTCTAAAACTTGGTCTTTATCCTTTGACCACCTTTTCAGCACTTTTTCTAAGAAGCCTGATATTTTTACCTATCTCGCCATGACCATAAATCGAATAACCCGCAACCAAAATGCTCGCTCCCGCCTCAACAACCGAGGGAACGTTCTCCTTGTTTAAACCGCCGTCAACTTCTATCTCGATATCCAGCCCTCGCTTCTCAACCATCTCCCTGGCTGCTCTTATCTTTGGCACTATGGAGGGAAGGAACTTCTGACCACCGAAGCCTGGATTGACCGTCATTATCAAGATAAAGTCAAGATCCTCTAAGACATATTCCACCACGTTCAACGGTGTGGCCGGATTAAGCGCTACGCCTGCCTTAACTCCAAGATCCTTAATATGTCGAATGGTGCGCTGGAGATGAACACAGGCCTCAGCATGTACCGACAACATGTTTGCTCCGGCGCTAACGAAATCCTCCAAAAAATTATCTGGATGTTCAACCATAAGATGGACGTCAAAGGGCAATTTGGTCTTTTCCCTTAACTTTTCGACCACCGCTGGCCCAAAGGTAATGTTGGGCACGAAATGTCCATCCATTATATCCCAGTGGATGAGATCTGCGCCCCCCTTTTCCGTCTTTTCTAACTCTGAGCCAAGCCTACTGAAATCGGCCGAAAGGAGCGAGGGAGCAATTTTTATTTTCATTTGGCTTTCCTCTTCAATACTTTTTCTGCAGCTTTAACTATATCAGCGCTAGTCAGACCATACTTAGCGAACAGCTCCCTCCATGGGCCTGACTCGGCATAAGTATCGTTTATACCCACTCTAGCCATCGGTACCGGATCTTCCTCAACGAGAACTTCCGCCACAGCCCCCCCTAGCCCGCCGAGAACAGTGTGTTCCTCCGCAGTAACGATGGCGCCAGTATTTGCCGCCGCGCGCAGTATCGCCTCTTTATCGAGGGGTTTAATGGTATGAAAGTTTACCACTCCCGCTCGGATCCCTCTTCTCGCCAATTCCTGCGCCGCCTGCAAGGACTCCGCAACCATAACTCCGGTAGCTAAGATGGTGACATCTCCGCCTTCTATGAGTGTGATGCTCTTACCTATCTCAAACTTCAAGTCCCGGCCCTGGAATTTGTAGCCATCCTCATAGATCTGGGGAGTTTTAGGCCGGCTCAACCGCATATAAACGGGGCCGGATTTCTCAGCTATGGCCCTAGTTGCTGCCCTAGTCTCTACCGCATCGGCCGGGATAATAACGGTAACATTGGGCAGAGATCGCATGACGGCTATGTCCTCTATGCAAAAGTGAGAGGATCCATCCTCACCCACACTAATACCACCATGTGTGGTGACCAGTTTAACGTTCATGTTTGGATATGCGACTGACTGTTTGAACTGATTCAGGGTTTTTTCGACACCAAAGACAGAAAAGGTGCTAGCAAAAGCAATTTTGCCCGCTGAGGCCAATCCCGCCGCCACAGATACCAGATTCGCCTCGGCCACTCCCACGTCGAAAAATCTCTCCGGAAACTTTTGCGCAAAAAGTATTGTCTTGGTGGAAGGTGAAAGATCCGCGTCCAGAACTACGATATTCCTGTTTTCACTACCTAGCTCAACTAGAGTCTCCCCGTAAGCATCTCTAGTCCCCGATAATTTCTCAGCCATGTAATTCCTCCAATGCCTTAGCCAGCTCGGCTTCGCTCAAGGGAGTACCATGATACTTACAATCACCACTAAGGAATGACTTCTCCAACATGGGCACCCCTTTCCCTTTCACGGTGTAAGCTATGATAACTGTGGGCTTTCCCCGCACCCTCTCAGCTTCATCCAGTGCGTCTAAAATCTGCTTCATATTGTGGCCATCGATCTTGATAACGTGCCAGCCAAAAGCGCTCCACTTTTCGCCAATGGGCTCAAGGTTCATTACTTTCTCTATGCAACCGCTGAGCTGTTGACGATTATAGTCAACTATGGCGGTTAAATTATCTATTCTGTAGTGAGCGGCTGACATCGCTGCCTCCCAGACCTGGCCTTCATCCAGTTCCCCGTCACCAAGTAAAACGTAAACTCGATTTGGTCTGTTGTCCAACCTGAAAGCTAGGGCCATCCCAACTCCTATCGACAACCCCTGCCCCAGCGTTCCTGTAGAGGCATCCACCCCTGGTGTCTTCCTCATATCCGGATGTCCTTGCAGGATGCTACCAATCTTTCTCAGCTTCAAAAGCTCTTCGGTGGGGAAAAATCCTGCCATCGCCAGGGCGGCATAAAGGGCTGGAGCCGCATGCCCTTTCGATAGGATGAATCTGTCTCTTTCCTCCCAATCCGGTTTTTCGGGATCATAACGCAGCTGGTGAAAATAAATGGCCGCAAGGATATCGGCACAGGAAAGGCACCCGCCGGGATGTCCCGAGCCTGCTTTTGTGGTCATGATCAATGAGTTTTTCCTGATGTTTAGCGCTATTTCCGAAAGCTTGTTTATCAGCTTCAAGTCATGAGGTGCCATTTTTTGGTTAAACGGTGCCATCTCTAGTCACACCTACCTGGTTGTTCAAGACTAATTTCGGCTTTAATTTAACATTTTTGGTGTAAAAAAGCGACTCTGGTGGAAATTAGATTTAAAAGTAGGTCTCTACGCGCTCAAATCAAAAATACACATCAACGTGAAGGGTTTTGTATTCTTAAAAAATCATCACTGAAATGCCCGCAAAAGTCATTTTAATCCGTCAACTCGATTAGTAGATGGATAAGATATGAAAATATTTATTGACACGGCAAAAATTGGCGAAATTAAGGAAGCCATCTCGTGGGGGATAATCGACGGAATTACGACAAATCCCAGTTTGATCAGAGAAGCTGCTGAGGAAGAAAAGAAAAATGGTAAGGAGACTGATCTTTACAGCTACATCGAAGAAATCTGCCGCACCGCTGGAAAGGAAAGGCCGGTCAGTCTTGAGGTAATAAGTCAGGAGGCCGACATGATGGTAAAAGAGGCCAAGTTCCTGTACCATAAATTTAACCCCATCGCTAATAATGTCGTCATAAAAATTCCGATCAACACCCGTACCGAAGAAAAAGGTGCTGATTACGAAGGATTGGTTGCCATAAACAAACTTGAAAAAGAAGGCATTCCCACCAACGTCACCTTGGTCATGACGCCAGAACAGGCACTTTTAGCAGCCAAGGCGGGCGCCACTTATGTCAGCCCGTTTGCTGGAAGAATCGATGATGACATAAGAAAAAATCTAGGCATTAAATTCAACAAGAATGATTACTTTGACTTTGAGCTAATACAGGAGATTTTCAAGACCAGATTAAAAGAACAACTGAAAAAGCAAGCCGAAGAAAAAATTTCCGACCTTTATCACGATAGCAAAATAAGATTTCTGCGAGATGGCGGGAATGATGACGGAATAACAAGCGGTGTAGACTGTGTAAGCAAGATTGTGAACATCTTTAGAAAACACGGTATGAAGACGAAGATCATTGCTGCCAGCGTGAGAAATGCACGACAGATGCGTGAGCTGGCCCAAACCGGATGTGATATCTGCACGGCACCGATGTCAGTCATTAGGGAAATGCTCAGACACCACAAAACCGAGGAAGGCGTCAAGAGGTTCTATTCAGACGCCGTTCATGCCGGATATGATGAGCTGTTCAAATCGCTATGAAAATTCTAAGTTTTTAGTAGCTGCCCGTAATTTTGTAACCAAAGCTACGGCTTATACCCTGCGCCCGCGTCTCCCGCCCTTCTTACGGCAACCGTCGTGAGGAACTGGTGTAACATCCTCTATACGGCCTATTTTAAGCCCTGCTCTGGCAAGGGCCCTTATAGCTGCCTGGGCACCAGGACCGGGACTTTTTGGCCCACTGCCTCCAGGGGCTCTAACTTTGATGTGAACTCCGATGAAACCCTTTTCCATTGCTTCTTCAGCCGCACGGGCCGCTGCCTGCATGGCCGCATAAGGTGATGACTCCTCCCTGTCGGCCTTAACAATCATGCCACCGGAGTATCTGGCAACTGTTTCAGCACCGGTCAGATCAGTTATGTGAACTATAGTGTTATTGAAAGAAGAATATATGTGCGCGATACCCCACTTTCCTTCCGTCAATTTTCTCCCTCCTCGTTACTCGATTTTGTCACAGCCGAATCCAGATTTTCCATCGCAACTTCCGGTGAAATATTGGCCCGTTCAGATGCCCCTGAATCCTCCGGCTTGCTTCCAAGAAAAGATTTTCCCGACGCATATCCAATTAATGCCTCCTCCTTAACGGGGACCAGATAACTGGGAACATTTACGCGCCTTCCTGCTATCGCTATATGTCCGTGAGTTATTAACTGTCTGGCTTGCAACATTGAATGCGCCAAGCCTTTTCTGTGAACTATCGTCTGAAGGCGTCTTTCCAGAAGTTTGTCAACTGTTAGACCCAACACGTCATCCAATGTGGCCTTTTCGCCCACCAGACCCAAACTCTGCAATCTACTGATCAGCTGTCTTGTTTCTCTCTCCGCTTGAGGACCTGAGGCGGCCAAAAGGTTTCTGGCCTGTCTTCGGAAATTCCTTAGCAAAGTCTGTGCCCGCCATATCTCTTCCTTTCTTCGCAACCCATACTTGGTAAGTACCGCATCCTCGGCATCCATCCGGGCTTTTTCCCAAGGATGTGAGGGTCTGAGATATTTCTTCCTTTGACGTTTCATTTTTTCACCACACCTTACCTAGGCTTTCTTGGCCTCGGCCTTTTCCGGTGGCGCGGCCTCAGCCTTTTCCTTCTTCGCTTTTGCTGGCTTGGCAGCTTCCTCCCGCAGCCTAGTTTCCTTCCTCTTTACTCCAACAGTCAGACCTCTTCTACCAGTTGTCCTCGTACGCTGGCCACGGACGGGCAAGCCCAGCTCATGCCTTATCCCCCGCCGACTGCGTATACGGCGTTCTCTGCCTATGTCAGAACGAATTGCCATATCAACGTCCGAACCTATCAAGTGAATGTCCTTTCCTGTATCGTAGTCCTTCCTTCTATTGAGCATCCAGCTGGGAAAACCATACTGAGCAGGATTCCTAAGAATATCCTCCAGACGCTCAATCTGCTCTTGAGCAAGATCGCCAAGTCTCATCGACGGGTCGATGCCTGCAACTAGCGCGGCTGCTCTGGCGGAGGCAAAGCTGACGCCCTTGATGTCGGTTAGCGCCAGCTGAACCTTTTTTTCGCCGGACAGGTCCTTCCCTGCCATCCGCACTATGTGCTTGAACTCGGGCATCATTACCACATCTTTTTGCCATAGATTTTTCAGATAACTGCCTATTTAATCATTGACAACAGCGGTTTTTAGCTGTTCAGTTATTATAGTAGACTTTTGGTTAAAAACCTTAGGTTTGGTCATTATTGGCGCCGGGGAGGGGATTTGAACCCCTGCGGCCCGTGAGGACCACGAGCTGTCCATCATCGACTCCAGGCTCGCGCGTTACCTGGCTACGCTACCCCGGCACCTAATGAAAATGTGTTTTTTGCCTTAAATGCCATTCAACTACCCCATCAATCGCGGAATCCAGTGCAGGGTCATTTCCACTTTTTGGGATAGGTTCCAGGACTCATCACTATTCTCTCGGGTTTGGCCACAATCCCGTGATCTGCCTCATGTATCTCCCGGGATGTCATCGTCGCATGGGCCAGACCTACCAACTCACCCTTTAAGGTAAGAATTGCAATCAGGTCTCCGGCTGATATTCCCGTTTCTACTGTAAGCACACCCGGTGCTGCCAAGCTGGCACCGTGACATATAGCATCAACTGCTCCATCCCTCACCACTATCTTTGGCAAATGTTGTACTGAGGTTTCAACCGGCAATATCGCCCTTCGCAGGGGCTCCTCACGGCCTTCCTCCTTCCAAAAAGCATAGGCATCAGATAACTCATGCAAACTAACAGAGCCCTTCTCTGAAAAAGGACCTGTCCTCGTCCGCCTCAGCTCGCTCATATGGGCCCCGCATCCTAGAGCCTCCCCGATGTCTGACATTAGCTTACGTATATAAGTCCCGGCCTCGCAGCCAATTCGCATGAGCACATCTCTACCTGCTTGCTCGAGAAGCTCAATATAGTAAACCTTTCTGACGCGAAGCTGACGCCTGACTGCCGCTCGCATCGGGGGGCGCTGATAGATATCTCCTCGAAAATCAGAAAGAACCTGCTCCAGCCTGTGCTGCGGCACTTCATCATGAAGGTGCATCACTCCCACGTACTCTTTTCCTGAAAGCAGCAGTGTCCGGGTCACCTTGGTAGCATCTTCTAAGGCCACAGGTAAAACTCCGCTGACTGCCGGGTCCAGAGTTCCGCCATGGCCTGCTCTCTGTAAACCGAGCAAGAGTTTGACCCACGCCACGACTTCGTGGGAAGTGGGCCCTCTGGGCTTATCAAGGTTAATCATTCCTAATCTGATGTGTTCCTGAATAGGTCTCTTGAAGGGATCACAACCGTATTCTGGGTCGGTGGTGTCGTGGGCCTTGACCAGCGTCTCGCGCTTTATATCACCGGGTAGCTTTCCCAACCGGAACACCTAGGATAATCCTGCTGCCTCCAACGCCCGTCTTACCTCTTCGTCAGAGGCTCCCTTTTGAATCTCAATTATTTTATCGGTGGGTTCAAGATGGGCGATATTGCATCGTCTGCGCTTGACCCCCAAGCCGGTCACTACCACAAAGGTATCGTCCAGCTTCTCCACTATCACACAGCGCCTTCCGGCTTCATGTCCCGCAATCTTTACACAGACTCGACCTACATCCATCACCACTTCTATCGCCTCCTCTTCATGACCACCTCAATTGCTGCGGCAAGTATCTTGGTTGTCTCAGCGACCGACAACCTTTCTGTGTTCAGCACGATGTCGAAAATCGAATGATCGTTGATATCAATGTTGTACAGTTTTTTAAATCTTTTTGCCTCACTTCTCTCTCGATTAACTGTCTCCTCATAAACATCGCGATACCTTCGACCCTCCCTTTGAGCTATCCTCTTCACCCTGACCTTTATCGGGGCTGTAAGGAATATCTTCAGGTCCGCCTTCTTTGCGAACCATCCGGCTAACCGAGCATCAATTAAAACCTTACCGCCTCTCGCGGCATCGGCAATCTTTCTGTCAATCATTTGATCAATTGAAGGATGAAGCTCCGCGTATCTCTGGCCCTCTTTCAAAGTCATGCCTTTTTCCTTGATTAACTCCCTAAAGATATCTCCGGCACAAACGTATCTCAGGTTCCTGAATCTCTTTGCCAAGGCCTTAGCCGTTGTTGACTTCCCAGCACCGTGCAGGCCGCTGATGGCAACGGCTACCATGCTCTCAGGTCCTGATTTTTTCTAACAATGCCCTTCGCGAGCACCTGACACATAGATAACCGCCGAAGGGACGGTTCGGCATCCTATGGCTGCGGGACATGGCTCCCATCCGGCCTTCATCGGTTCTGGGCACACCGCACAGTGGCCGGCCACAACTGGCACAGGTCGCTGCGGCCTTTTTTTTCTCTCGATAGTGCTTCGCCACTCTGCCTCCAGGAGTGCGAACCTGTCTCTCCTTATATGTATTTGATCTGTATCTTCGCGCTGGCAACTAATCACCGATTATAACTTTTCTGAATATCTGGGAAAACCCAAGGTAGGTGATAAAGTACCACCAGCCAAAACCGAAGACAACCAGCGGGCCGATGAAGGGAAGATCTATTCTGATAAACGGCAACCATGCCACCACCCATCCTTTGAAGTAACCGCTTAACGTGATCCACAGAATAAAAAGCGGAATCATGTAGATGATAGACGGTTTCATCGTTTGCGACGTGTTCTGCATCATAAGCTTGTTTATCTCGGGTTGCTGCAGTTGAAGCTTGTGCACCAGCTTCATATCTCTCTTTTTCATCGCCTCGCGGTACTCCTTCTGGAAGGCGGCAATTTTTTCCTTGTTCTGTTTCACCAGCTCCCAGTTCACCATCTTCTTGGTTATTATGTTCACCAAAAGTGAAACCGCTATACTGATTCCCAAAATTACAAAGAGGGAATATTCAAAAATAGGCGACAAGTGGACTCCCACCAGCGAGGCCGCTCTGGAGACATCTGATCGCAAAGACATGATCTCAGCTTCAGTTGGTGCCTGATAAACTGCCGTAAATTTGCCCTTGATCTGCTCGTCAAGGGAGGAGTCTACTCCCGCCACGCTTGAGCTGAAGCTAGACTGATAGTCCTGATAAGCCTGCTCAATGAGGCTCTTGGCCGAGTCGCTATTACCGCGGCGCAATGATGCCGCCGAAGTATCTAAGCTATTGATAATACGGAAAAGATCATCGCTATCGCCCGTCCCCTGCGCCCGAGCCAGCCCCGGGAGAATTAACGCGAAAGACAACGCCAGAGCTAGCACTATCAGCATTTTCTTCTGCATAAATTCACCTTAGCGCTGAGACTATATTATCCGCCGCTTTCTTAAACCCTTTATCACCGTTATCGATTATCAAAACCGGCTCTCCATAGAGGGCGGCACGGGAAATTGCTGTCGCGCGGTTCAGCTGCCGAAGTTCTGATATCCCCATTCGTCTCCTTGCACTAGACAAAGCTGTACCCCCAACCGTTCTTTCCGCAGCTTTCTTAGTGATGACTGGCTTCTCATTCACCGAAGAGCCTCCTGATGGCGGGGAACATCTCCGCTACTTGCTCCTTGGCTATCTCCTGGTACAGGTTATACATGATGCCCACAGTTAAGAGGATACCCGTCCCGCTACCCAGTGCCCCCAGAAAGTCTGCCCCGGCCGAAAGGAATCCCACGAAAGCACCGCCGAGAAGCGCCGCGGTCATTATATAACGGCTCAGCACCCACTCCATGACTCTCACATCACGTCGAAAACCAGGAATCAACATCCCTGATTGATCCAGTTGTCTGGCCACGTCAGCTGGCCCCATCCCCGTCATGTGGACCCAGAGATAGGCGAACCCCATGCTGGCGAGGACTAAGATCGCCATATAGACAACGGCCCGAATGGGATCGGCGGCTACCTGGGCTAGGCCATTTGGAGCATCCGTGTAGTAGGAAAGCCAAGGTGCATGAAGGATGGCGGCAAATATCTTTAAGTTCGCAAAAACGGTCATGGCCAGGATGACCGGAATATTTGAGGTGTAGAGGAACCTTATCGGGTAGCGTCCCCTGACTCCACCAAATTTACCATAGGCCAACGGGATCTCTATCCTCATGCTCTCGGCATAAACCACTATGAAAAATATAAGAATTGTCGCTATCAGTCCCATCATGTTGGGCAAATGAGGTCTGAAGAAGTCGCCGATAACATCGCCATTGCTGAGCACTGTTCCTATCAAATTCGGGATAACTCCTGTGGCTGGATTCAGGGCCTCCCAGACCACGGTCATGGCCACACCGCCCGCTATAAACAAACTAACCCCGCTACCGAAACCATATTTTGAAACCACTTCATCAAGATAGATTACCACTATGGCTCCCAGAGTTAGCTGCAGAACAAGCAAAATTCCCGCGGGGCTCAACAATCCCACGCTCTTGCCGTAGTTGCCTGCCAGCACCAGCATCGCTCCCTCAAATATGGCCATAATTACGGCCAAAAATTTCTGAACTCCAGTAAAGAGGGCACGGTCGCCGCTCTCAGATAAATTCAACCCTATTATCTTGCTGCCCACCAAGAGCTGCATAACTATTCCGGCGGTGACAATCGGACCGATGCCCAACTCCATCAAGCTTCCCGCATGACTCGCCAAAACATACCTGAGCTGACCAAAGAAATTTTGCGCCCCGGCGTCCCAGACGCCGTTATTGTTCAAATCGGTGAATGGTTCCAAGGCAGTTTCGCCGGCATCCATCACCCCGTTGCCATTGACATCGATGAAGTCAAAGGCCCCATTACCGTTGGTGTCCACAAACGGCTCCCGTTGGGCTATTCCATAGAGGGGGACCTGAGACATCAAGAAGAAGACGATCAGCGCTATCCCGGTCCAGATAAACCTCTCCTTAAAGGAAACCCTTCTCTTGGGAACTGCGACCTCAGGCAAACGGCGGACGATCGGATCCAGCGCATAAAGCTTCGATCTCGGCTTCTGCCCCATTTCCCCGTCCATCGCCTTCACCCAGCGATAGCCCTGCCACCAGCTTCCTCTAGTTTACGCTTAGCTGAATCAACAAATGATTTTGCCGTCACCTCAAGCTGATGAGTTACACGGCCACCGCCGAGGACCTTATCGATCCCGAGCTTGGTTAAATCCACCAGAAACTTGTCCCCCTCTCGCTTAGCCACACCCAGCTCAATAAATTTATCCAGATTCTCGTCAATCTCACCGACGTTTATGGCAACTACACCGCGGCGCACAGCTGTCGGCCTTGTGAAGCCGTGTTTGCCGAAATAATCCGGCATATATCTAATGACATACGACCACTTGTGTTTGTGTCCCCCGCTCATCCCCGTGCCGCCGCGCTCACCACTGCCACGCCCTCTCTTAGCGCATCCTTTACCATAGGTCCGCCTGCCCCGTTGTTTTCCCACCTTTTTCTCTCGACGAACTACCATAGAAATTCCTCACATCATCCGAATTAACAAATCGTTGATCTTGTCGCCTCGATAGCCCAAATCGCCAAGATCTTTCACCGGACGTTTGGTCGATTTGTAGCCTCCGGAAGGCGGGTGGAGTCTGAAAACCTTTTTGATGCCAATCTCGTCCAGTTTCACGCTACCGTCAACAACTTTTTCTGCCAGGTCCGCCAAACTCTGAAAATTCAACCTGCTCTGGATGACCTCATCGGTCAACCTCTTGTCGCCGGCAAGTCTGCCTCTCTTTGCCAGCAATCGTTGCAGGATGTCTGATCTTATTTCACCCCAAGTGACATAGTCCTTAACTTTTCTCAACATCCCCAAGACGGACTCATCATCATCAACCAGTACACAATGATTGACCCGGGTCAGTCCTAACATTCTTAACGTGTCCTTGACTTCCTGCCTAGCGTTGATATCGCTCCTGATCTTAATCACCGCAAACTTAACCACTCACCACACCTACCTTACCGAGGGAAACGCGCTCGCGGTATTTATCTCCCATAACTACACTAGTTGTATGCTTAAGAGCATCCATCACCGCCATTGCAAAATTGAGTGTCGTTCGCGTCTTCCCTTCGCTCCTTGTCCAAGCATCATTTATCCCCGCTAGACGAAGGATGGTCTTCGGGACCTCCGCTGAAGCCAGACCTAGGCCCCGTGGCGCTGGCTTTATAAAAACTTTAACGCTGCCGCACTTCCCTGAAACTTCAAACGGGACTGAGTGAGTTCGTCCACATCCACACTCCCAGCTGCCGCAACCCCTGGCCACCTCAATTACGTTCAACTTTGCCGCATTAACTGCCTTTTGAATGGAAGAGCCGATGTCCCTGGCGCTGGCGTGACCGACACCAACTATACCGTCCCTGTTGCCAACCACAGCCACCACCCGATATTTTACCCTGCGGCCTGACTTGTGCATTCTTTGAACCAAGGTAACTTCGAGAATCTCCTCCTGAATATTGGGGACTAAAGCATTAACGATCTCACTTTCCTTAATCGGTTTCCCAACCCGCAATATCTGGGAGATATCAGTAATTTTGCCCTCCTTGACCAGCCTGCCTATGCTGGTGCGTGGCTGCCATTGCTCAATATTGAATTCCTCCGCCCTCTGCCTTCTCATCTTAACCACCGAGCTGTCGGATGACCTCCTGTTTTACCGAATTAAAGTGATCCGGAAGCTGTTCCGGGTTCAACCCCTGTGATAGATAACTTGCGAACCTTGCCATATATGTCCTCTCATCTTCCTTTTTCAACCTTTCCGCGTATTTTGAGATATGGGTGCCACTTATCCTCTCCTCGGAGGGCAATATTTCCTCCTGATGCGGAACCTGCAATCCAGCATCCAAAGCTCCTTTCAGAACAGCAAAAATCTTGGCTCCCTTGGTCGGGTGTCTCATACCGATGTCGAGCACCGCCTCCCTAATCCCGGCTTTCACGGCCCGATATCCACAAAGGAGCCCAACCAGGTAAGCCGCCGGCAGGTTTGAGGTGCCATCCTTCCAACCAAAATTCTCCAGCTGTTTAGAGTGGGCTGAAACCAAAACCACGTCTCCCTGCGGGGTAAAGTTCAACACTTGGGCGGATATATGTCTCAGCGAAATTCTGACAACCAACCTTGGTTTTTTGGCTCGCAGCAGCTTGAGCCTGTATCTGTAGTCCGTTCTCCCCTCTCTTTTTCGCCTAAACTGAACCTTGAATCTTGGTCCGGAGGATTTCATCTAAATCACTTCAAAATACCTCTTTCTTTTAGGTAAAGATTCAAGTGAGCTTTGCTGCGGAAGGCGCCACCCTTTACCATCCCGTAAAGCTTGCGATATTCTTTCTGATCAAGCAGACCCTCTTTCCTCAGCTCCCTCAACCTGGCTCGCAACGGACGGACCGTCTTTATCCAGCTGGCCTTTCTAGGTGTCCTCGCCCCACTGGCACCCTTTC
>JACIWF010000022.1 GCA_014361095.1 Hadesarchaea archaeon
TAACCTCGATTGAGCAGATAGAGAAGATCCCTGATGGCCTCCCTCACGCCGGTCATCGATTCCCTCACTCTAAATAGATGGCCGGCCTCAGCGGCAACGACAATGCCGCTCGATGCTGAGGGTCGTACCGGGATTGGTCGTCAGCACTGTAGACATGCACCTCGCTCAGACTGAACTCACCCCGGATGAAATCAGACGCCTCCTTCAGAACCGCCTGCTCATCCAAAACTCCGGAAGCGGCGAGATCAAGCTCCTGCGCGGGCATCTTCCTGATCTCTTGGACCATCTGCTGGAGAAGCCTGACCAGCTCGGCCTTTGCTAGGTGGAGTTCCAGCTTTTCCTCCACCTCCTTGATCAACCTGCCCAGGTCAACTGCCCCGGTGCGGCAATACTCCAGAGCGATCTGAAACGCCCGCCATTTCCATGGCGGCGCAACATAGAGGCACAGCTTCTTCGGCTGCCTCTTCATCACCTTGATTATCTTAGCAACGTCATCGATAACCCGGAGGACGAAGCTCTCAGCAAGTTCCGCTTCTCTATCAACCAATCGCTCATCAACCGCGGGCCAATCCGCCGTCGAGACAAATCCCTGCTTACCCAGTTTCTCCCAGAGCTCTTCACAGATGTGCGGGACCAAGGGCGCCAAGAGCCTGAGCCAAACATCCAGCACGCGCCTGAGCACATGGGCCCGCACCTCCGGCCTGCTCTCCCGCTTCATGAACCAGCGGACGTCCTGCATCATCATGAAGAAAGAGTGCTGCGTGGCCTTCCTGGTCTCAAAGTTGTCGAGCGCCTCAGTTGCCCCTCTGATGTGCCCCTGCAGCCTGCTCAGCATCCACCTCGCCGGCTGGTCAAGAGTTGACATTTTCTCATCGGGCAGGGAAATTATCTCCTCCGCCAGTGAAACGAAGCGCTCAAGGTTCTTCTGCATGGCAAGGGCCTCGCTGGCCCGCCAGTCAAAATCCTGCCAAGGTTCAACGGTTGACATCAGGTAAAGCCTGACGGTGTCCGCCCCGTACCTCGCCACCGCCTCATGTATCGCCACGATGTTTCCCTTGGACGAAGACATCTTCTGGCCCTCAAGCACCGCGATGCCAAAGCTCACCACTCCGCGCGGGCAGAGGTCGGGAAAGAGCAGGGCGTGGTGGAAGATGTGGAAGGTGAGGTGGTTGGGGATGAGTTCGTTAGCCGACATCCGATAGTCGAGAGGATACCAGTAGCTGAACTCACGCCGCATCCTCTGCAGCTTCTCCACGTCAATGTTGGTCGATCGGGACAACTGCTGAGGATCGCCCTTCCCGTAGAAGACGAAGTCAAAGACTTCATCGGTCAGGGAGTTTGGGTCTACCGTCTTCAGCAGGTGGGAGATGGTGTAGTAGGCCATGTAAACCGTCGAATCGCTGAGCGACTCAATTATCCAGTTGGGTGCCCAGGGCGCCGGTGTCCCCATGCCGACGATGCGGGTGCAGGGCCACTCATGAAGCCAGTCAATCGTGTGCTCGAACTGCTCGCGGGTTTCCGGAGGAACAAGATGCATCCGGGCCAGGCAGTCCCGGGCCTTTCGCTTCCACCCCTCATCCGCATAGTTAAGGAACCACTGGTCCTCAACGACCCCCACCACCACGGGGCTACCGCAGCGACAGGTCACGGGCTTGGCAGAGAACTCAAACATGGTGGATCCCTCATTTGTCGCCAGCAGTTCCTCACGCACGGCCTTCTTGGCCTGTGAGACCGGCATTCCGGCATACTTGGTCACCCAGCTCCTCATCCTGCCCTTGGCAAACTCATTCCGGTAAACCTCGGCCGTGGCCTCCTCCAGCCTGGGGTCTTTCTGATGTCTGATCCCCAAGCGCTCAACCACATCCACGGCAGGGGATTCACCGTAGCCGGGCACCTCGATCAGCGAAATCGGCCTGATCGCTGCGACCTCATCAGGGTCTATCCCATAGCTGAGCAGGATTTCTGGATTCTCCTGGAGCTCAAGCAAGGCCACGTGGTCATAGGGAGCATGGGCCGGAACCGAGCCGACCACCCCTGTCGCGTTGTCCGGGTCCACAAAGCTGGCGGGAAGAATCGGCACCATCTTGTGGATCAGTGGTACCTCGACCTTCTTGGTGAAATCTATCTTCACGGGCCTAACTTCTCCAACGTCGAAACCCTGATGGCGCAGCTTGTCAACGGCCTGCTCGCTGACGATCCAGTCCTCCCCACCAACCCTGACGCTGACATAACTGGCCGCAGGGTTAAGCCACAGGTTGGTCACGCCGAAGACCGTCTCGGGGCGCAGGGTCGCTGCCGGCAAGATCTGATCCCCATAGCGGTATTTCAGAAGGGTGAACTCAACTATCTCCACCCCTTCCCCTTCAAGCAAGTCATGATCGGTGACGGGGTTGCCATCATTGGGACACCATTTGACCGGATGTCTGCCCTTCACGATGAGCCCGGCAGCCTGGATCTTGTGATACTGCCAGGTGACGAACTTGCTGTAAGCGGGATCAACAGTGGTGAACTCGCGGCGCCAGTCTATGGAATGGCCGAGCTTCTCCATCCCCTTCCGGTAACTAAGCTCACTCTGGCGCGCGAAGTATTCGGCATAAAACTTCGGATTTTCGAACTCATTCAGCATTTCCCGGGGTATCCGATAGCACTCGGTCAGGACCTTTACAAAAGCGGGCTCACGCCTGGCGACGCGCTTGGCTGCCCCCACAATTGGCGTCCCGGTGAAATGATAGGCCATCGGAAACAGCACGTTGTAGCCGCGCATGCGCTTGTAGCGTGCAATCACGTCAGGGATGGTGTAGGTGCGACCGTGGCCTATGTGCATTGGCCCTGAGACATAGGGATAAGCGACCGTGAGATAAAACTTAGGCTTATCGCTGGGCTCTGGCTCAAAGAGCTTCGCCTCACGCCAAGCGGCCTGCCACTTGGCATCAATCTCGGACCAATTTACCATGCCACCGCCACCTACAACTAACCAATCCTCAATTAAAAAGTTCCTAATACTAATCCTTCGATAGGGGCAGCTGATTAACCCCGTTGATCGAAAACCTAAACAAAACCATCACATTATAAACTGGACCTGACGGCAGAATCAAACCATCACCGCAGGGACAGCTGCTGCTCGCAGATCTCACGCGCCCGCTTCAAGGCGTCGGCTAAACGTCCCTTCTCCGGGCCCCCTCCCTGGCCCAGCTCCGGTCTGCCACCTCCGCCGCCTCCAACGACCTTGGCGGCCTCGGCAGCTATCTTCCCTGCGTCAACACCGGCTTTCACCGCCTCCTCACCCGCCATAACTATCACCTTCGCCGTCTCGGTGCTGGAACCCAGAACGGCCACCAATGATTTATCCAATGAGGTGAGGGTGCTCCCGACCTTTATCAGCTCGGCGGAACTTGCCCCTGAGATTTCATCCGAGAGGAATCGCACCGCACCCAGTGGCCTAACCTTCTCCTTGAGCTCCACCAGCCTCAGCTCGGCGATCCTCTGATTCAACCTCTCCACCTCCTTCTCCGCAGCCTTCCAGTCCTCAAAAAGTTTTTCTGCGGCTGAGGCGACCCTTTCGGGAGGAACCCTCAGTATCCCGGCCACGCTGGCCAGCTGTCTCTCCAACTCCTGAACGAACTTCAGCGCCGCTTCGCCGACCGCAAACTCAAGCCGCTCGATTCCATCCTGAATTCTCTCCGCCCGAATAATCTTGATAAAGCCCACCTCTCCCGTGCGTTGAAAGTGGGTGCCGGCACAGGCTTGGGTGTTCCATCCCTCTATGTCAACAACCCTGACCAGCTTTCCCGGAACCACTCCGCCCTGATAGAGATCAAAACCATATTTCTGCTCTGCCTCGTTGCGATTCATCCACTCAACCCTGACGGCCCGGTTCTGGACGACGACCTCGTTGGCCAAGCGCTCGATCTCCTGAAGATCTTTGAGCCCGATCCGCTTGTGATGGGAGATGTCCAGCCTCGAACGCTCGGGACCTTTCTGAGCTCCCTGCTGCCAGACATGCGGCCCGAAAACACGCCGCGCCGCGCCGAGGATGATGTGGGTTCCTGTGTGGTGGGCCATCAGCGACTTCCGCCTCTCCCATTCAATCCTCCCCACCACCTTCTGCCCGGGCCTAGGAACGGTCCCCCGGCACTGATGGAGGACGACATCCCCTGCCTTCAAGACATTCCCCACCTCTACCTTGACTCCATCCGCCTCAAGCGCGCCGACGTCGCTGGGCTGCCCGCCGCCTTCGGGGTAGAAAGCGGTGCGGTCCAAAACCACAAAGTTATCGACTGTCCGCAGCACCTTGGCCGTGAATTCCCTCAGGTATTGATCCTGGTAGTAGAGCAGCTTGGTCGGCGGCAACCCCTTCAGCTTCTCCATCGGGATCGGCGCCGCCTGTTCCGGGACATGTCTGCCCCGGCTGTGTGACTTGGCAACCCTGATATCAAAATCCTCAGGGATATCCACCCTAACACCGAACTTGCTGGCAACCTCCCTCACCATCTCCGGCCTGAGCCCGTGACTGTCATAGAACTCGACTAGCTTTTCCTGCGGCAGCGGCTCTGCTCTGGCGCGCAGCTCGGCAGCGAGCCTCTCCACCAGCCTTGTTCCTCTTTCGATGGCGTCGCGGTAGCGCTGCTCCTCGATCTCAACCACTTCCAGGATGTAACCGGAGCGCTCCTTGAGTTCGGGAAACTGGCCGTAAAGGGTGCGCAGGCAGAAGTCCATCAGCTCGGAAAGCGGTTTTTGAATTCCCAGCTTCCAGACAAAATCCAGCGTTCGCCTGAGAACCAGCCGGGAAAGATAACCCTCGCGGACGTTGCTCGGAGTTATGCCATCCCCGAACATGAAGGCGAGACAGCGGAGGTGATCGGCGATGGTGTAGATGGACTCCAGAGGCGAGAGCAACCTGTCCACCTCAGCCACATCCATCTTCATCCGCTCGGCGACCTTCAAGCGCAGCTCCCGGAGCTGCCTGCCGCCCTCGATATCGATGAGCCCGGCGAGCCTGGAATTCTCCTGAAGAAGCTCGGCTGGAGGCACCGCCACGCCGGCAAGCTGGGATAAATGCCCAATCATTGAGGGGAAGATGGCCTCATAACTGGACGGGCTGCCCTGGGACAACCAGGTCAGGCGCTCCATCCCATAACCGGTGTCGACTATCTTCAGGGGGAGAGGACGATATTTGCCGCCCTCACCGGCATAGTGCATGAAAACCAGCGTCGCCACCTCAAGCCCGCGCACGATAACCTCGAAATCCTCCCCAGCATTTCCGCCGCCCTCCCAAACATCCTGAACGTATGATATTTCCTCGGGTTCTATCCCGAGCTCACCGGTGAGAAAACGATGGCAGAACTCGACCGTCTCATCCGTCCAGTAGATCCTCTGGCGCCTTGAATTGAAAGCGTGATGTCCGCCCATGAAGAAAAGGGTCAGGTGTCGTCCCGAGCGACCCACGTTGTCGATGTCCTTGAGGCGGATGCTCGGTTGGCTCACCACCAGAGGATTCGCCGGTGGAGGGACCAAACCGCTGGTCACCCAGGGCTGAAAATCTGCAATCGAAGCTATCGTCAGGAAAATGTCATCCCGCCACCGGGAAACCACAGGGTACCTTTTAATGACCTTATGACCGTTCCTCTCAAAGAACCTGAGGAAAGCTCTCTCCATCTCGGCCAAGGTATACTTCCGCTTGGTGGGCGGGTTCCCGATGAAGGAATACTCATCACAGGGGGTATCTCCACAGGTCTCCCTGTCTGAATCCAAAGTCCAGAACAGCCTGCCGCACCTGGGGCATTTCTTCCGCTCAAACCCCTCGCGCTCAAAGAGCTTTACCCTGTAGATGTCCCTCACAGCATCACTCCTTCAAGCAATTATCAGTAGTAAAGTTAAAAGTCTTCTCGGCTCTTCTCGGGACTGGACGCCACTCTACCCTATGCTGATTCTGCCTAACAGCTGACAAGATGCGGATAAAACTCCGTTTAGCCGAACAGCGCGCCGAGTCCGGCCAAGGCCTCCTCTTCCTTCTTCTCCTCGACTTTCTCCTCTTTCTTCTCCTCTGTCTTGGCAGGAGCAGCCGGGGCAGAAGGCGCGGCAACTGCTGGCACGGCCGCGCTCTTGATCGCCTCGTCGATGTTGACTCCCTCGAGCGCTGCGACCATGGCCTTGACCCTGGCCTCATCAACCTGCAACCCTGCAGCCGCAATTACCTTCTTCAAATTTTCCTCGCTGACGGGTTGTTTGGCGCTGTGCAGCAGCAGAACTGCGTGAACGTATTCCATTTCAAACCCCTTCTTCTTTGTGCACATACCAATATAAATCGTTGCCTATTAGATTTTGCCCCCCGAAATCGGATTCAACGGGAGATAAACGTGCCATCGAGAACACCCTTAATTGGACATGATTAGGCCGCAGCTGACTTTAGCCCAAGGATTTCTCTCAGCTCTTCGTCCAGCGCCTGTGAATTCCTGCCGCCGATCGTCGTGGCCAATCCCAGCATCTCGACATTGGCCTTAGCCAGCAACATGGGCAAGACTTCTCTCACCGGCAGGCAGGCATTTATGGCCAAGTTCTGGGCAGCGGCCTGGGCCTTTGCTATCATCGGACCTATGGTGAGCACAGTCGGGTAGTTTATGTTGAGAGCCAGATTGAACCCGTTCAGGATGCCAAGCTTCAGCTGCTCCAGCGTCTTCTTTTCGTCAATTTCCAGGACCTCACCAGCGAAAACCATTCCATCCTCATAGGCAGCGCGAAGCTTAAGGCCAAGCTCCAGAGGCATGATGCCGAACTTTGACAGGACATCGGCTATTTCCTTTGAGATGGTGTCTCCGACCTTGAGGAGATGGCAGTCCTCCAGGATCACCACCTTTCCCGCCTGGATGCGGGCCTTTATCCCCACGCGCTGAAGCTCGCCGACCACCGGGCCTGGGGCAAAATCGGTTTCTCCGGCGGGTATGACGACATCTCTCATCGACTTCGCTCCCGGCTTGGCTGGTGCACTGATCTTGCTCTCGCGCAACAGCTTGCTCAGCTTGAAGGGATCAATCCGAGTGAAAATCAATCCTGTCTGCCCACGCAAAAAAGAGACCAGTTCAGCAAGCTTTGGATTTTTTGTCTTTGATACCTCGCTGATCGCCATGGAGGCCAAGGTGTTTTTGGCCACGACTATCTCAGCCTGTCCCCTCAGCTTCTGCCGCATCTGCTGGAACTGGCTGGCGGGCAAATCGGAGATGTCAAGGACTCCGATAACCGGGTACTCCTCAACCAACCTTTTCAGCCCGGCAACGACTTCCTGCTTCCAGGCGGGTATCTCTTTCTTCCCTGACTTCATGCCTTTACCTCCACCTCAACCGGCTTTCCCATCGTGGTCTTTATCCTCACTGCAGCTATCTTGGAAAGGTCTCCACCGAGCTTCCTCTCCACCGCCTCCAGAACCGCCCTGGCATTGGCGGCGATCTCTTCGTCACTCATGGACTCGGCCCCGATCTTGGCGTTTAACGCCAGCTGTTCTTTCGTGGCAATCCTGACGCTTCTTTTCAGCCTCTCGATGATCGGGGTAGGGTCTGCCGTTGGCGGAACCGGCTTCGGCATCTTTCCTCTTGGCCCCAGCACCGGCCCCAAAGCTTTTCCGATAAAGACCATCAGATCTGCTTGGGCTATGGAAAAATCAAAACTTTCAGCGAGCTTCTTCACCTGCTTGCGGTCCTTCTGTAGCTCTGCTATCTCCTCTCTTCCCAAGACCTGGACGGCTCCGGCCTCACGGGCCCTGCGAGCAAGTTCTCCGTCGGCGAAAGCAACCACCTTCTTAGGCTCTCCAGGATAGTGAGGGAGCACCACCTCTTCGACAATTTTTCCCTCTGGCTTCTTCGGGTCCAAGCCCTTGAGCGCTATTTGGATTTCAAATGACTGGGCAAAGTTCCTCTTTGGGCTGGTAGATCTAGCCATCTGCACCGCGCTCAAAAAATCCTTGGCCTTTTCCACCATTCACCTCAACTCCTCATCATGTTTTCCTTCATCAATTTCCTTTTGAACTTCCTTGGGGCTCTTCCCCTCGACAGTCACGCCGAGGCTCACGCAGGTCCCCAGCACCTCTTTGACTGCCGATTTCAAGCCCTTGGCCAAGCTGGTTCCTAACTTCAGCTTAGCTATTTTCACAACCTGTGCCAGGCTGAGGTTACCGACGACTTCCTTACCGGCCGTCTTGGCGCCTTTTTCTAACCCCAGCTCCTTTTTTATCAAGGCTGCGGTCGGCGGTGACCCTACTTCGATTGAGAATTCCTTGGTCTTCTTTTTCACCACCACGGTGACAGGAACCTTCATGCCGGTGAAAGAGCTGGTGGCCTCGTTTATCTTGGCGACGACCTGGGCCACATTTACCCCCAGCGGACCCAGGGCCGGACCCAGAGGTGGTCCCGGGTTCGCCTTGCCCCCTTCCACCATGACCTTTACCCTAGACTCCATAACACAACCTCAAATCAGCTGAACGTTCCCTCAAAAATAAGCCTTGGACATTAAAAACACTATTGTTTGGCACCCCATTAATATCAGCTGCCCACCGTCCATAGCTGTCTAAATGCTCCGAGGATTAAATCAAAACTTCCAGCTTACCGTAAATCCCAGCACTGACGTGAACCTCGCCGCGGAACAATCTTGAGTAGCCGTTAGTTATCTTGACTTTGCTGCCAACCTTGACCCGATCAACGTCAGCATCCCAGAGTGAAATTTTCACCCGCCCTGATTCATCCTCACCGGTGGCGGTGGCAACACGACCCTCCCTACCATCCCTTCTCGCGTAAGGCCGGGGATCATCCATCTCGACTATGGTCAGTTCGAGGTCAATGCGCCTCATATCCGGCTTCACTTCACTTGCCTTCACCTTCTCCCTCCTTTTCCTTCTTCTGCAGAATCCTAACTGAGTCTCCGCGAACGGTCACCGGGATGGGAACGGTCGCCTCGAAGAGTTCCACCGTTATCTCCTCCTTACTCTCATCAACTCTGATTATCCGGGCGCGCTCTCCACGAAATGGACCGGAGATCAGCTCTACGATATCACCGATCTCCATGCCGACTACTGCTGCCTTTGGAACCAAGAACTGCTCTATCTGGGTGATGGGAACCTCCCCCGCAACCATGCCCTTACCGTGTTTTATTCCCATTCGGGCCCGCTCGATGGTAGTCTTCCCAACCGCCTCAACAAAGATATACCCTCTTATCCCGGTCGGGGCCAGTACCGCCTTAATCGGCAGCTTGAAGTTCTTGGCTCTGGATGCGATCATGTCGGCCGTGTTCCTCTCCTGACCGATGGTCGTTCTGATGGCGAATATGGCTGGCTTTTGCGTCTCCTCCATATCATCCCCTCAGGACGCCAACATTCCCTGAATAAAATAGCTGATCAACATGATGGCAAAACCGACAAATCCGATCAGCAGAATCCCCAGCCCGGCCACCTTAGCCACCTGGAGGTACTCCTCCTGATCCGGTTTCCTCGCTACCGCGATTACCCGTTTTGCCTCGTGAAGGAACTTGCGCATTATAAGTACCCCAGCCCTAAGTCTATAGGTTCTCCAGGTTTAGCTGGCTTTTCAACCCCGGCAACGTAAGGTGAATGGACGCCTGAAAGGACAATCATCACCCTTAACGAGTTCTTCATTTCCTGTGAGATCTGCGCCCCCCAAATTATGTGGGCCTCCGGATCCAGTGCCTCGGCGACCTTAGCCACGACTTTCTGAGCTTCCTCGAGCGTGAGATCTGGGCTGCCCACGATGTTGACCAAAGCACCTTTCGCCCCGGCGATATCCACGTCGAGGAGTGGGCTGTTAAGGGCCTCCTCAACCGCCTCCTCGCTCCTGTTAGCAACATCGGACTCACCAATACCAATCATGGCCACACCACCGTTCTTCAGCACCGTGCGAATATCGGCAAAGTCCAGATTGATCAGGCCCGGGACTGTAATCATCTCCGTGATGCCCTTTATCGCGTCTATCAGCAGCTGATCTGACACCTTGAAGGCCGCGCCTATCGGCAGATCCGGCGCCAGCTGCATCAGCTTGTCGTTGGGAATTACCACGACCGTATCCGAAACGGCCCTGAGCCTCGCCAGTCCCATCTCAGCATTTCGTCTCCTCCTGGTCCCCTCAACGGTGAAAGGCAGGGTGACGACTGAAACGGTGAGCGCACCGAGCTTTTTGGCGATTTCAGCAACCACAGGTGCAGAACCTGTCCCGGTGCCACCGCCCAAGCCGCAGGTGACGAAAACCAAATCAGCCCCATAAATGTGGTCCTTTATCACTGCCTCATCCTCTCTGGCCGCTGCCTCGCCCCTCTCGGGATCGTTGCCCGCCCCAAGGCCACCGGTTATGTCCTTACCTATCAGTATTTTCCGATCAGCTGTGGTGTACAAAAGGTCCTGAGCATCGGTGTTTATAGCTATGGTCTGGGCGCCGCGGATACCGACACCCATCATGCGCGAGATCGTGTTACAGCCTGCACCGCCGCACCCAACTGCAATTATCCTCGCCTTGGCCCGCTGCAGGATTTGTTCCAGTTCCTCAGTAGTAACCGCCTTCGTCTCACTACTCACGGCTTTCTGCATGGTTACGAGACCGGCCTTGGTCAGAGGTGTAAATCCTGTTTCAGGTGTGAACACAGCGTTATCAGTCCTGACCAAACCATTCACTTCCGTTGTTTTTCGTTGTTGAGTTTCGCTCGTATCGATTTAAAGCTTTTTACGGTGGATAATACCATCCACACGTTCCGCCCGGATCCCAAAAATTTCCGCTGCCCTCAGACACACTCTCCTCTGCTGCTCGCTCAAGCCCTTCCAGTCGAGCAACAGCAGGTCCGCGCCGCCGCAGGTACGACGGACCGCCAGTCCCACCAAATCCTCGTCAAAATCAACATACTTGGGCAGGATGTGGCCCACGCCGACATCGGTGCCCAGCACGGCCTCGGTATGTCGCGGCGCATAGTGGGGTCCCCCCAAACCAACGGCGTTCAAAAACTTCGCATGTGAAGATATCGCTTTCATAATCGCATGCGCTGCGGCCTCGCCGGCCCTCCTGTCAACCCACTGCTCCGGTCGGCTACCGATCTCAACAAAGGTGACCGGAACAACCATCCTGGTGGGGCCGTGGTGGGTTGCCTCGAGAGAAACCTCAAACGGCAGTTCGAGTGATTCTACCTCGGCCTTTAAAGTGGCGAGAGCAAGCTTCATGGTGGTTGGGGAGGCCAGCGCCAGCTCCCTATTCCCAATGAACCCGGGAACATGAACAGTTAGGGAGGGTCTGCCGGCCTCACTCGCATGTCTTGAGGCAACTATTACTTCCTCAACGCCTTGGGGCAATAAACTCGCCTCCGTGGCCTCGCCCTGGATAATCTCCAGTGAGACTTCATGCAACTGATAGTGCCGTTCATCCACCGTTTTTTCAAAGTCGTAAAATTCCAGCAGCTGAGAAACGATGTTCATGGCTGCAGGGTCCCTTTCCGATGCCAGGATTAGCTTCATACAGACAAACTTCAATCACTTCCAAAAAAAAGATGTTAGTCCTAACGACAACTTAAGAGAGAATCTCAAAACAAATTTGGGGTTACCCATTATACTGCTGGCAAAAAGAGCCACCGAGTATTTACCGAGCTGCTTTTTCTTACTCCGAAATCAATCATTTTCCCGGAATAACGGCTCGTAGAATGTCCTCTCCGCTGAATACGCAACCGCTTTTCATCTCTCCCGCGACCACGACCTTAAAATTGCCAACGGCCCCCCCGAGCGCGTCGATTATTTCCTGCCTGCTGAATTTGGTCATCAAATCAGTTACTCCATCTCCATCGTGGTCCCCCACGCAGATTGGTGATGACTGAGGTTTAATTATCATTCCATTTATATCCAGCCTGACATTAGGGATGTCAATTTCATCCACAATATATCCTGCGGGCAACTCGATATAGGCAGTAACCGCTACTTTACCGCCATTTGATTTGAGATTTAATGTGTCGGGGTCGATATCAATCTTAGCTGGAACTACTACCCGAAAGTTAATAATTTTGCTCCCTAGATTGCCTGCTAAGTCTACGGCGCTCACGATCAAACTATGTCTGCCTCCAAATCCAAAAAGTTCGACCTCCTGGCCGCTAACAACCTCAGTTCCATCGAGCTGAGCATTCAAACTCAAAACACCTGACAGTTCATCGATCGCTGAGAAATCTAAAGTAAGGCTGCCCTGTGCCAGATAATCACGTTGTTCTGGTGAGTTAATGGTGACAACCGGAGCGGTGAAGTCAATATTTATTTCAGATAGAGTTATGCTGGCACTATTGCCTGCCTTGTCAACAGCTACCCCGGACACCGTTTGGTTAATGCCCTCTGTAGAAATGAGGACATCCGGTGTTAAGGATTCCAATCCGGATATGTCATCAGTGGCCTCAAAATGTACCGTCACGCTGCCGTTGTTCCATCCCACGCTGTTGGCTTCTGGAGAAGAACTGGCTGAGATAGTTGGCGGAGTCTTGTCAATTTTAATGAGCACCTCAGAACTCGTCAAATTTCCGCCTTTATCAAAAGAACGATAGTAAAAAGTTGTTTCGCCTTCGCTGCTGATTTTAACTGGTGAAATGTATGGTGACCAGTTGATACCATCAAAGCCGTATTCAGTTCGGTCAACTCCCTTCTCGCCGTCGGTTGCTGTTAGAGTAACGACCACATCTGAGGTATACCAGCCGTTATTGCCGGCTGTTCCAGAAATAGACACCGCAACTGCCGGCGGGGTTACATCCCTAATCAGCTGGATACTGTCCACCAGCGCGTTTACCCAGAGGGTCTGGGGTGAGCTATGCCAAGAAACACAGGAAAAGACCAAACCAAGTTTGGCGTGAGCGAGGTTGACGTTGGCGAGCGGACCTCCACCAAAATCAGTAGAGCCCCAGCGACTAGGTGTGAGCGTCGTTCCGTAGCGGTACCATGTTGTCCCGTCAGCCCCTATAAAACTAAATTCATAGGGATTGTCCTCGATGCCTGACAACCAGTATCGCTCCTCATGCCGACACCACAACAACGAGCGTGACTGGTTAACCCCGTCGGAAAGAACCAAGGATATTTCCATTCCATAACCCCAAGAGTAATGACTGGTTTGACGCTGGATGTCGGTCATGTCAACCTTTATCGCCAGCAGATTGCGTAAGTCTTGATAATCAGTCCAAAATATGGTTTCAGTTAAGTCCCGTTTGTACCAAGGGGAATAATCACCTACTACTTTTGATCCGCCCCTCAGTGATTTACTACCCTCGGAATACCTGTAGGTCACTATCTGAGCTACGTGCTCATGGCTGGTTGAAGGCCAGCTATCCTCAACGTTCTGAATTGTCCAGTCAGTTAAAGACTGCTCAAAGCTCAGATCTGCCCGGGCAGAGGCACTGCTCAAGAGAACCAGCGAGAAAGCAGTGCACATCGCTAAAAATGTCATCGACCACCGGTAAATTTTTGGTCTCATCTGATACCACCATAAAATAAATTTTTTACCTAATAAACCTAAGTTCAGCGCCACGGCATCGTGCAAAAACCAATGCAAATGAAAATTTCTCAAAATACTTAAAAAATGGTGGGCCCGGAGGGATTCGAACCCTCGACCTTCACCGTGTCAGGGTGACGTCATACCTCTAGACCACAGGCCCCAATAGAACTACGTTAAACAATATAAAATCCAATCGATTAAACTAATTCTACCGGGGTTGCTTTTAATACCTTTACCACCAACCCAACTTTCCGTAAATTATTCTAA